>CALMTJ010000148.1 GCA_937872715.1 uncultured Methylobacteriaceae bacterium | reverse complement strand
GATCAGCTCGCGGGTATAATCCGCCTTCGGCGTTTCCAGCACCTCGGCGGCCGTGCCCTCCTCGACGATGCGGCCCGCCTTCATGACGATCACGCGGTCGCAGAGGAGGCGGACGACGTGGAGGTCGTGGCTGACGAAGAGGTAGCTCATGCCGAGCTTCGCCTTGAGGTCGGCCAGGAGGTTCAGGACCACGGCCTGGACCGAGACGTCGAGCGCGGCGGTCGGCTCGTCCAGGATCACGAGCTCCGGCTGGAGCGCGATCGCCCGCGCGATGCCGACGCGCGCCTTCTGGCCACCGGACAATTGGTGCGGGAAGCGGTCGAGGAGGTCGACCGGAAGCCCGACGAGCCGCGCCAGATCCTCGCAGCGGGCCCGGACCGCGTCCGCCCCGCGCGCCGTCCCGAACCGGAGGATCGGGTCCGCGACCGCGCGCGCCGCCGTCCAGCGCGGATTCAGGCTGTCCGTCGGATCCTGGAAGACCATCTGGATCCTGGCCCGCTTCGGGTGCCGGGCGAAGCGGGCGGCCGGGATCCGGCCGATATCCTCGCCGTCGAACACGATCGAGCCGGAGCTGGGATCGAGGAGCCGCATCACGATCGTGGAGGTCGTGGACTTGCCGCATCCCGATTCGCCGACCAGCCCGACGCTCTCGCCGCGGCGGACCTGGAAGGACAGCCCGTCCACCGCCCGGAGCGGCGCCGCGTTGCCGGGGGGATCTCCGGCCGGCTTCGCGCGCCGGAAGAGCCGCGCCATCGTCCTGGTCACGCCTTGCCGCGGATATTCCTTCACGAGGTCCGAGACGGCGAGGAGGGGCGTTCCTGCCATCCTGCCACCCTCCTCCCCATCCTGAGGTGCCCCGCGCAGCGGGGCCTCGAAGGACGCACCCCCGTCCCGCGTGCTTCGAGGCCCGGCTGCGCCGGGCACCTCAGCATGAGGAGCGGAGGATGCATCCTGCTCCGGCAGCAGGTCCCGCAGCGTGATGCCCGGGCGGGGCGTCGCCCGCATCAGCTTGCGGGTGTAGTCGTGGCCGGGCGAGCGGAAGATGGTCCCGGACGCCGCCGTCTCGACGACCTGCCCCTTCTCCATGACGACGACCTTGCCGCAATAGGCGGCCGCGAGACCGAGATCGTGGGTGATCAGGATCGTCGACATGCCGCGCTCTCGCGTGAGCTCGACCACGAGGTCCATCACGGCCTGCTGCGTCGTGACGTCGAGGCCGGTCGTCGGCTCGTCCGCGATCAGGAGCTGCGGCCGGCAGGCGAGGGCGAGCGCGATCACGACGCGCTGGCACATGCCGCCCGAGAGCTCGAACGGGTAGGCGTGGTAGCGCTCCCCCGGCCGCGCGATGCGTACCTGCTCCAGCGCCTCGATAGCCCTGTCGCGGGCATCGCCCGAGCCGGCGCGGGCGTGCTGGCGGAGCACGTCCTCGATCTGGTGGCCGACCCTGCGGATCGGGTTCAGCGCGGCGCGCGGGTTCTGGAAGATCATCGAGATCTCGCGACCCCGCAGGTCCCGCATCTCGCGTTCGGGCGCCGTCCTGAGGTCGAGGCCGGTGAAGGTGACGGTTCCGTCCGCGATCCGGCCCGCGCGGTCGAGGATGCGCATGACCGCGAACGATGTGACG
>CALMTJ010000147.1:3570-4102 GCA_937872715.1 uncultured Methylobacteriaceae bacterium | reverse complement strand
CCCGGCCCTCCGCTCCGCTCGGGCCACCCTCCCCGCGAGGGGGAGGGCTCATCGGCCGAAGGCGCGCTACACCCCCGGATGTCCGATCTCGCCGATCTCCTCCCGGGCGCGCCCTCGCTCGCCGTCTCCGGCCTGACGGCCGACAGCCGCGCCGTCACGCCCGGGACGCTGTTCGTGGCCGTGCCCGGCACCAAGGCGGACGGCCTGCGGTATGCGGCCGATGCCGCCCGGAGGGGCGCGGTCGCGGTCGTCGGGGAGGGATCACGCCCGGCCGACCTGCCGGATACGGTGCCGTTCATGTCGGTGCCGGATGCGCGCGCGGCGCTGTCGCGGGCCGCCGCGGCCTGCCATCCCGGCCAGCCGGAGGTCGTGGTCGCGGTGACGGGCACGAGCGGCAAGAGCTCGGTCGCCGATTTCGTCCGCCAGATCTACGCGGCCCTGGGCCGGCAGAGCGCGAGCCTCGGCACGCTGGGCGTGATCACCTCCGCGGGCGCGGCCTACGGGTCGCTCACCACGCCCGACCCCGTGACCC
>CALMTJ010000147.1:0-3560 GCA_937872715.1 uncultured Methylobacteriaceae bacterium | reverse complement strand
CCCTGCACGCGACCCTCGACCGGCTGTCGCGCGACGGGATCAGCCGGCTCGCCATGGAGGCCTCCTCCCACGGGATCGAGCAGCGCCGCCTCGACGGCGTCCGCCTTGCGGCCGCGGGCTTCACCAATCTCGGGCGCGACCACCTCGACTATCATGCCACCGTCGAGGATTACCTTTCGGCGAAGCTGCGCCTGTTCGAGACGCTTCTCGGCCGCGACCGGCCGGTCGTCGTGAACGCGGACGGGGCAGCGTCCGACCGCGTGATCGCGGCCGCCACGGCGCGCGGCCAGCGCCTCCTCACCACCGGCCTGGCGGGCGAGAGCATTCGGCTTCTCGCGGCCGTGCCGGACGGGTTCGAGCAACGGCTGACCTTGCGGCTGGCCGGCTCGTCACGGGATCACGGGACAGCCCTGCCGCTGGTCGGCGCCTTCCAGGTGGAGAACGCCCTCCTGGCGGCCGGCCTCGTGGTCGCGACGGAGGGCGAGGGCGTCGCCTCCGACGTGCTGGCCGCGCTGCCCGGGCTCCGCGGCGTGCCGGGCCGGATGGAGCGCGTCGGCGAGGTGAAGGGCGCGCTCTGCATCGTCGATTACGCCCACAAGCCCGAGGCGCTGCGACATGTGCTCGCCGCCCTCCGACCCTTCGTGACGGGCCGGCTCGTCTGCGTGTTCGGCTGCGGCGGAGACCGCGACCGCGGCAAGCGCCCGATCATGGGAGCCGTGGCGGCGGCCGGCGCCGATTCCGTGATCGTCACGGACGACAACCCCCGTTCGGAGGATCCGGCGGCGATCAGGGCAGCGATCCTGGCGGCGGCCCCCGGCGCCGCCGCCATCGGCGACCGCGCCGAGGCCATCCGGTCGGCGATGCGAGGGCTCGGCCGGGGGGATGTGCTCCTGGTCGCCGGCAAGGGTCACGAAACGGGCCAGATCGTGGGCGACCGCACGCTCCCGTTCTCGGACCACGATGTCGTCCGCCGGGCGATCGCGGAGCTGGCATGACCGACGCACCCCTCTGGACGCGGGACGATCTCGCGGGCCTCCCGGGCGCGACGCTCGTCGGTGAGCCGGGCGACGTGTCCGGCGTGTCGATCGACAGCCGCACGCTGAAGCCCGGCGAGCTCTATTGCGCCATCCGGGGCGTCGCGCAGGACGGCCACGATTACGTCCGGGCCGCCTTCGCGGCCGGCGCCGGCGCGGCGCTCGTGGCCCGGGACCGCGCGGCGGAGTTCGCCGGGGCGGGGCCGCTCGTGGCCGTGCCGGACGTGCTGCACGGGCTCGGCGACCTCGCCCGCGCGAGCCGTGCTAGGTCCGCCGCCCGGATCGTGGCGGTGACCGGCTCCGTCGGCAAGACGGGCACCAAGGAGGCGCTGCGGCTCGTCCTTTCCCGCTTCGGTCGGACGCACGCGGCGGCGGCCTCCTTCAACAACCATTGGGGCGTGCCGCTGACCCTCGCCCGGATGCCGCGCGGGGCTGCCTTCGGGGTCTTCGAGATCGGCATGAACCATCCGGGCGAGATCGTGCCCCTCACGGCCGCCGTCCGGCCGGAGGTCGCGATCGTCACGGCCGTCGAGCCGGTCCATATCGCGCATTTCCGCTCCGTTTCCGGCATCGCGGACGCGAAGGGCGAGATCTTCTCCGGCCTCGAGCCGGGCGGGATCGCGGTGATCCCCCGCGATTCGCCCCATCACGGGCGGCTCGCCGCCCATGCCGGCGCATCTCGGGCCGGCCGCATCCTGTCTTTCGGCGAAGGCCGGGAGGCGGACGTGCGGGCGCTCCGCATCACGACGGAGGCCGACGCCTCGTTCGTCGAGGCGGACGTGACAGGCCGGACCGTCGCCTACCGGATCGGCATGGCGGGCCGCCACGTCGCGCTGAACTCGCTCGCCGTCCTGGCGGCGGTCGTGGCGCTCGGTCTCGACGTCGGGGAGGCGGCCGCCGCCTATGCCGAGCTCGCCGCGCCGAGCGGGCGAGGCGAGCGCATCCGGATCGCGGGACCGGGCGGAGAGGTCGTCGTCGTGGACGAGAGCTTCAACGCCAACCCGGCCTCCATGCGGGCCGCCCTTGAGGCGCTGCCGCTTGTGCCTCTCCCGGCCGGCGGGCGCCGCCTCGCCGTGCTGGCCGATATGGGCGAGCTCGGCGAGACCGGGCCGGCCGCGCATCTCGGGCTCGCGGATGCCGTTGCGGCGGGGCGCGCCGACCTCGTCTTCGCGGCAGGCCCGCTGATGCGGGGCCTCTACGACGCGCTGCCGGCCTCCCGGCGCGGCGCCCACGCGGCGAGCGCGGCCGAGCTCGAACCGATCGTCCTCGACGCGGTGCGGGGCGGGGATGTCGTGCTGGTCAAGGGCTCGAAATCGACGAACGTGTCCAAGATCGTGCCGGCTCTCCGGGAGAGGTTCGGCCGGGATGGAACGGGCGGCCGCGCCTCCGCCGGCGGACGCGGCTGATGCTCTACTTCCTGGCCGACCTCTCGGGCGTGCTCTCGCCCCTCAACGTCTTCCGCTACATCACCTTCCGGACTGGCGGCGCCATCGCGACGGCGCTGCTCTTCGTGTTCTGGCTCGGCCCGGCGGCGATCTCCGTCCTGCGGATACGCCAGGGCAAGGGGCAGCCGATCCGCGAGGACGGGCCGCAATCCCACCTTCTGACCAAGCGCGGCACGCCCACGATGGGCGGGCTGATGATTCTGGCCGGCGTGCTCGTCTCGACGATCATGTGGGCGAACCCGGCCAACCTCTACGTCTGGGTCGTCGTGTTCGTGACGCTCGGCTTCGGGTCGATCGGCTTCTACGACGATTACCTCAAGGTCACGCGGCAATCCCACAAGGGCTTCTCCGGCCGGAGCCGCCTCGCGCTCGAGATCGGGATCGGGATCGTGGCCTGCGTCATGATCTCCTTCATCGCGACGCCCGGCCTCTCGAACAAGCTGTCGCTTCCGTTCGCCAAGGACCTGCTCCTCGATTTCGGCTGGTTCTACCTCGCCTTCGGGGCGCTCGTGATCGTGGGCGCCGGCAACGCCGTGAACCTGACGGACGGTCTCGACGGCCTCGCCATCGTGCCGGTGATGATCGCCGGTGCGACCTTCGGCTTCGTGGCCTACCTCGCCGGCAACGCCATCTTCTCCAACTACCTCCAGATCCGCTTCGTACCCGGCACGGGCGAGCTCGCGGTCCTGTGCGGGGCGCTGGTCGGGTCGGGGCTGGGCTTCCTGTGGTTCAACGCGCCGCCGGCGCAGGTTTTCATGGGCGACACGGGCTCGCTGGCGCTGGGCGGCCTGCTCGGCACGGTCGCGGTCGCGACGAAGCACGAGATCGTGCTGGCGATCGTCGGCGGATTGTTCGTGTTGGAGGCGATGTCCGTCATCATCCAGGTCGCCTCGTTCAAGATGACCGGCAAGCGGGTTTTCAAGATGGCGCCGATCCACCACCATTTCGAGCAGCTCGGCTGGACGGAGCCGCAGGTCGTCATCCGCTTCTGGATCATCGCGGTTCTGCTGGCGCTGGTGGGCTTGTCGACGCTGAAGCTCCGGTGATGGGCGGCGCAGCGCTTCTTCCCTCCCCCTTGTGG
>CALMTJ010000146.1:6201-21076 GCA_937872715.1 uncultured Methylobacteriaceae bacterium | reverse complement strand
CCCTTCGTCTCGCCGGGCGGCAGCGCACTTGCGCCCTGTGCCTGGTTGTTCTTGATGTAGTGCGCGAAGGGCGGTTCGTTGAGAATTGCAACGTCCACACCGCCACTACGCAGGGCGTCCGAGAAGTCGGCCGTCCGCACCGGCCAGGCGCCCGACATCTTCTACATGGAGCCGGACCAGCCCGAGTTCCTGGCAGGCGGCTTCCTCGAGCCGCTCGACGGCTACGGCGTAAAGGTCATGTCGATCGGCTTCTTGGTGGACGAGGGCTCGGCCATGATCTGGCGGGGGCCGATGGTGGCTTCCGCCATCACCCAGCTTCTCCGGGAGGTGGCCTGGGGCGAGCTCGACGTGCTGGTGGTCGACAGGCCGCCCGGCACGGGCGACGCCCAGCGGACCATGGCGCAGCAGACGCCGCTGGCCGGTGCCGTCATCGTGTCGACGCCGCAGGACCTCGCGCTCATCGATGCGCGGCGCGGCGTCGCGATGTTCAGGAAGGTCGAGATCCCGATCCTCGGCATCGTCGAGAACATGGCGACCTTCGTCTGCCCCCATTGCGGGAGATCGTCCGACATCTTCGGCCATGGCGGCGCGAGGGCGGAGGCGGAGGCGCTCGGGGTGCCGTTCCTCGGCGAGGTACCGCTCGAGATGACGATCCGGGAGACGTCGGATGCGGGGCGGCCGGTCGTCGCCACCGATCCGGGCGGGCGTCAGGCTGCCGTGTTCGGCGGTATCGCCGCGAGGCTGCGCGCGGGGCTGGAGGGAGGCGCCGGCCGGAGGGAGGCGCCCCGCATCGTCTACGAGTAGCCGGTCAGCCGATCGGCCGCACGACGCAGCGCTGGACGGGGCGGCCGGTATCCGGCCTGCGGCGGTTCACGTCCAGGCGCGCGACGGCCCCGAAGCACCCGAGAAGTCCACCGGCGGCAGCGATGATCAGATCGACTTCCACGACGACCTCACATGTCACACCGCCTCATCTTGTCCCGGCATGGTTGCCGGAGGCTTAACGGCGTGAATTCCGTTGACATCTGACCGAACCACATTTCCGCCACGTTGACGGCCGGCCGCCGGGATGGTCGGCTTGCTTCCGTCGGCTAGAAGATTCGCGAGGCACCGGTCGGGCCTCCTCCGCCGCGCCGCGTACGTGTTCGCGTAAACGATTCGTTAACCATGTCCTTTTACGTCCCGAACACGAAAGCGGTGCCCGTACGCGCGCGGGCACGGTGGAGACATCATATGCAGCAGGCACTCAAGAGCCTTTGGACGGACGAGCTGAGCGACCAGCTGCGCCAGCTCGCCGCTCCGTCGGCCCGCAGGCCGAGCGTGCCGCCTCCGGAGAACGTCGTGCGGCCGGCCTTCAGCCGCGAGCGCGGCCCCTCCGTGGGCCCGCAGCAGAAGCCCGAACTCTCGGCCGCGCTCGACGCCGTCGTCAGGGCCGCGGACCTGATCAAAAGCGCCCAGGATCGCGCGCAGCAGGCCGAGGAGCAGACCCGGCAGCTGGCCGAGCGCACCGCGGAACAGCTCAATGCGGCCGAGCAGCAGCTCCTCTCCCTCCAGGAGCGCGCCCGCGCTGCCGAGGAGCGGCTTGAGGCCGTGACCGAGCGCGCGGCCGAGAAGCTCGCCGACGCCGACGCGCAGATCCGGGCCGCCCGCGATCATGCCCGTCGTCAGGAGGAAAGGGCTTCCGCGTCCGAGATCCGGGCCGAGGAGCAGATCTCCGAGGCGCAATCCCTGCTCAAGGAAGCCAACGACAGGATTTTCGCGGCCGAGACGCGCGCGCTCGAATCCAAGGAAGACCTCGCCTATCTCGAGAACTACATCCGCGAGCGTTTCGCGATCTGAACCTTCCGGCCCGTCGGGATGTCGGGGCGCCTCGGCGCCCCGTTTCACGTCCGGGTCGGCGGCGGGTTCAGCGGTGCGGGCCGGGTCAGCCGGCACCGTGCTCCAGCACGCCCCAGTTCTCGTGCCAGAGGCCGTCGGGATCGACGACGTTCACGTGCGTCCCGAGCTCTTCCGCCATCCGGGACGCCTGGTGGACGGCGAGGACGGCTTGGACCCAGTCCTGCCCGACACCGCGGGCCGGCGTGCCGCGTCCCTCCTCGCCGAGGCCGATCTCGGCCGGCCCCGTGACCCGCCCATAGGCGAGGCCGTCCTGCTCCGACAGGGTGACGTTGACGACACGGGTGTCGAGCGCGGCCGGGGCAATCTTCAGGTAGCGCATGGGAGTTCCGCCGTCCGGCCCAATGATGCCGACCCGCCCGGCTCGTACAAGTCGCCGGGGCTGGCGGCGAATCCTGGTTCGAACGACACCAGGCCGCGACGAGTGCCGGGAGCCCGGCTCGGCTCCAGCCGCCGGGTGCCCCTCCAAGAGCCCCCAACAGAACCCGATGGTCATCGACGCGTCGCCGCCGGGCTTGGCCCGGCCATCCACGTCCGTCCGGGGCCATGACGTCCACCGGCTCGCCCGCGGCAGCGTCCTTCGTGGATCGCCGGGCCAAGCCCGGCCACGACGACGACCAGCTGATATCCAGGAGGCTTCGTGAGAAGCTCGAAGCCCCCAAATACGAAAAACCCCGCCGAAGCGGGGTTAGACGGGGGGAGGTGGAGCTTACTTGCCCTTGTAACCGAGCGAGCTGAGCACGGCGAGATCGAATTGGATCTCCTCGTAATCCGACACCAACTCCTTCACATCCTTGCGGATCTCGTACTTGTTGCGGCTGTATGCGAGATCCTTCACGAGATCGAGGATATCGCACTTGAAATCCTTGATGTCGCCGACCAGGTCCTTCACGCAATCGCGCTTGGTGGTCGGGCTGACCGAGCAGCCGTTATAGTCCTTCCCGCCACAATAGAAGCCGTTGGCGAAAGCAGGCGATGCGACGAGGAAGCCGAGCAGCCCTATCGAGACTGCCAATTTCGTCTTCATGATGGTCCCCCTGACACGCCGCACCTACTCCTCCTTAGCGGAGGGCTCGCGAGGTTTGCAAGCGGGGCCGTAGAACATTTTTCAGCCATGCCGGCCAAAAATTCGGCTACGTGCCGCCGTAAGGAGGGTTCCCCGATCAATGGACGCGCGGGCCTCGTTAACCTGCGCGAGCCGAGGCAAGGTGATCGGTGCTGGGCCTGACATGAGCGACGCGACATCCGGAAGCGACTTCTTCGCGAAGCTTCCCGTCTTCTCCTCCTTCGGGCGGATCACGGACCGTAACCTCTACCAGCCACTGCCGGGCGATTGGACGGTCGGCATCGCCGACATCGTGAACTCCAGGAAGGCCATGGAGGCCGGACGCTTCAAGGCGGTGAACATGGCCGGGGCCGCCGCGATCTCCGCCGTATCGAACGCGGTGGCCGGCGCTCCCTTCCCGTTCGTGTTCGGCGGCGACGGGGCGAGCTTCGCCGTGCCGCCCGAACTCGCGGACGCGGCCCGGGCGGCGCTCAGCGCGACGGCGACGCTCGTCGCGGAGGAGTTCGACCTCGAGCTGCGGGTCGCGATCGTGCCGGTCGCGGCCATCCGGGAGGCCGGGCTCGACATCCGGGTGGCGCGGTTCGCCGCGTCGCCGAACGTCGCCTACGCGATGTTCTCCGGCGGCGGAATCGCCTGGGCGGAGGGGCGCATGAAGGCGGGCGAGTTCGCGCTCGCGCCGGCACCGCCCGGCAGCCGGCCCGACCTCACCGGATTGTCCTGCCGGTTCGACGAGAAGCCCGCGCAACGGGGGCTGATCGCGTCCCTGATCATCCGGCCGGCTACCGGGGCGGAGCCGGACCGCTTCGAGGCCCTCGTCCGGGAGATCCTCGACACGGTGGAGCGAAGCCCGGACATGGCCCGTCCGGTGCCGAAGGACGGGTGGCCGCTCGCCTGGCCGTCGCCCGGCCTGGAATTGGAGGCGCGCTCCGGCCGCCGCCCGGGCTCGGCGCTCTGGCTCCGGCGGCTCCTTCTCCTCGTCCGCACGGCCTTCTCGACCTTCATCCTGCGCTACCACGTGCGCGTCGGAGGCTTCGACCCGGCGCGCTACCTCGACGAGCTGGTGGCAAATACCGATTACCGGAAATATGACGACGGGCTCCGCCTCACGCTAGATTGCAGCCCGGACCTCGCGGACGACCTCGAAGGCCGGCTGCGGCGAGCGGAGGCGGCCGGCATCGCGCGGTTCGGCCTGCATCGGCAGGAGGCGTCACTGATCACCTGCTTCACGCCGTCCGCCCAGAGGAGCGACCACCTGCACTTCATCGACGGCGCCTCCGGCGGCTACGCGACGGCCTCCATCACCCTCAAGGGCTGACCGGATCAGCGCCGGCCATCGACGCCGACGGCTTCGGCGACGGACGAGAACCCGTCCCGCCGGAGCAGGAAGGCGAGCTCGCGCGCGACGCGGCGGGGGAGCCCCGGCCCTTCGAAGACGAGCGCCGTGTAGAGCTGCACGAGCGACGCGCCGGCCCTGATCTTGGCGTAGGCGTCCGATCCGGATGCCACGCCGCCGGCCCCGATGAGGGGCAGGCGGCCGCCGGTCAGCCGGTAGAGGTCCGACAGGCGGCGGGTGGAGAGGGCGAGGAGCGGGCGCCCCGAGAGTCCCCCGCCCTCCGCGCGGTGGATCGAGGCCAGCCCGTCCGGGCGCGACAGCGTCGTGTTCCCCATGATCAGCCCGTCGAGCCCGGTGTCGAGCGCCGCCCGGGTCGCGTCCTCCAGGCCGGCCTCGTCGAGGTCGGGCGCGAGCTTCACGAGGAGGGGCGGCGTGCGGCCCGGGCTCGCCCGGCGCCGCGCCTCCCGTGCGGCCGGCACCAGGCGCTCCATCGCGCCCCCCGTCTGGAGGCTGCGCAGGCCAGGCGTGTTCGGCGAGGAGACGTTGATCACGAGATAATCGGCGAAGGGCGCGACGGCCTCGATGCCGCGCACGAAATCCGCGATCTCGTCGTCGCTGTCCTTGTTCTTTCCGAGATTGACGCCGACAGGCCCGCTGCCGCCCGTCCGCGCCCGCAGCCGGGACGACATCGCGCCCAGCCCGTCGCTGTTGAACCCGTAGCGGTTGATGACCGCCCGGTCCTCCGTCAGCCGGAAGAGCCGCGGACGCGGGTTGCCGGGCTGCGGCCTCGGCGTCACCGAGCCGATCTCGACGAAGCCGAAGCCGAGGCGGAGGAGCGCGTCCGGCGCGTCGCCGCCCTTGTCGAACCCGGCGGCGAGCCCGATCGGGTTCGCGAGATCGAGTCCGAGGACCCGGACGGCGAGGATCGGGTCCCGCTCCGGACCCCGTCCGGGCACGAGGCCGGCCGCGAGCGCGCTCACGGCGAGCCGATGCGCCCTCTCCGGATCGAGGAGGCGCAAGGCCGGACGGGCCGCGCGGTAGAGGCTGTCGATCACGGACGGCTCGCGGAGCTATTCGGGAGCCTTCTCGATGCCGCCATTCGCCTTCGACCAGCCGGCGGGGTCATGGAGGAAGGACTCGACCTCCGACAGCACGCCCGGCGCGAAACGGCCGCCGGCCTTGGCGACCGCCAGCACATCCCACCAGGTCGCGAGGTGGTGCATGGAAACACCCATATCGGCCAGGATCTTGGGCGAATCCTTGAAGATCGAGTAGAAGAAGACGACGAAGACGTGGTCGACGGTGCAGCCCGCGTCGCGGAGCGCCTTCGCGAACACGATCTTGCTGCGTCCATCGCTCGCGAGGTCCTCGACGAGGAGGACGCGCTGGCCCTCCTCCACGTGACCTTCGATCTGAGCGTTGCGGCCGAACCCCTTGGGCTTCTTGCGGACATATTGCATCGGGAGCTGGAGCCGATCCGCCATCCAGGCGGCGAACGGGATGCCGGCCGTCTCCCCCCCGGCCACCGCGTCGAAGGCCTCGAACCCGGCTTCGCGGCAGACGAGCGAGGCGCCGAGATCGATAAGGGTGCCGCGCACCCGCGGGAAGGAGATCAGCCGGCGGCAATCGATGTAGACCGGGCTCGCCCATCCGGAGGTGAAGATGAAGGGCTTACCGTCCATGAAGCGGACGGCTTCGACCTCGAACAGCATCCGGGCCACCGTCTCGGCGACGATCTCCCGACCGGTGAAGCTCACGCCCGCGAACATGCTGTCCCCTGCCCTGCCCTGAACCAAGTCGACGGCCTCACGCGTCCCGGGCGGCGGCGGCGATCTCCGCCGCGATCGCCCGCGCGGCGGCGCCGGGATCGGCCGCGCCCGTGACCGGGCGGCCGACGACGAGAAAATCCGCGCCACGCCGGATCGCCTCGGCCGGGGTCACGACCCGCTTCTGATCGCCCGCTTCGCTCCCGGCCGGCCGGATGCCGGGCACGACCAGCGCCGTCCCGGGTCCCAATGCGTTCCTCAAATCCTGCGCCTCCGTCGCGGCGCAGACGAGTCCGTCGATCCCGACCGTCGCCGCGTCGTCGGCGCGTCGGCGCACGAGGTCGAGCACGCCCGACCCGTAGCCGGCCTCGGCCGCGTCCCGATCGTCCATGGAGGTGAGAACGGTGACGCCGAGGAGCCGGAGGCCCGACGACCCTCGTCCGACGACCGCGGCCCGCAATGTCTGCGGGTAGGCGTGGATTGTGAGGAAGGACGCGCCGGAGCCGGCGAGGGAGCGCACGCCTTCCTCGACCGTTCGGGGAACGTCGTGGAGCTTGAGGTCGAGGAACACCGACCGGCCTGCCCGGACCAGCCGCTCGGCAAGGGCCAGCCCGCCCGTATAGGCGAGCTGGTGGCCGATCTTGAGGACGGCCTCCGTCCCGGCGAGCCTCTCGGCCAGCATCTCCGCGTCCCGGACGGCCGGGACGTCGAGCGCCACGATCAGCCGGGCCGAGCCGTCCGCGGCCTCTCCCGGGGCCTGTCGTGTCGTGCGGGCGGCGTTCGGCATCGGAGCTGGATCGGACGGGTGCCCAAGCGCATCGGGCGGAACGGCGGCCGCGTCAACCCGCATTCCGGAGAGGATCCGTAGATCGCCGGGTCCCGTCCTCAGCAATCCATCCGATCGCCCTCGCCTGGGAGGAGGGCGGCAGGAAAAAGGGCGGCCAAGGCCGCCCTTCGTGTTCGTCCCGGTCGCGGCCGGTCAGCGGTAATACGCGGCGTGGCGGAAGCCGCGACCGCCGTAATACCCGTAACGCGGGCCGTAGGCGCGGCGGTATCCGTAATAGCCGTAGAACGGCCGGCGGTACCCGTAATAGCCGTAGCCCGGGTAACCGTAGCCGTAGGAGGCGTAACCGAAGCCGTAGCCCGGATAGCCGTACCCGTAGCCGTAATACGGGTAGCCGAACGCGGCTCCGCCGAGCAGGCCGCCCAGGGCGGCACCGGCGAAGAATCCGCCTGCGCCATAGCCGTAGCCGCGTCCGTAATATCCGCCGCGGTAGCCGCGGTAGCCGCCGCGGAACCCGCCGCCGCGATACTGGACGTGATCCACCGCCACCGTCCCGGCGACGGAATTTGCCGTCGTCACGGGCAGGGGCGCCGCATCGGCGGCGCCCGACAGGCCGGCCGCGACGGCTCCGGCCGTCAGCCATTTCACGATAGAAAAGGTCGTCATCTCAGGTCTCCGAACACCCCTTGTTCGGAAAACGCGCCCTGCCGCGCAGGCGTTCCGGGCTGGGTTGTTCCGTCGCTGCCTGACGGAACGACGCTCACCCTCGGCGGCGCAACACGACGCGACGGCGCGAGGGGCGCGGAGCGTAGGCGGCGCGGGGGGCGGGCTCCATGTGATAGAACGGGCCGCCCTGGTAATAGACCCGGGTGCCGGAGCCGGACAGGCCGGAGCTGATCGTGGAGGCCGACCTCACATCCGTGTCGGGCGTGAAATACGGCGCCGGGCTGCCGAAATAGGGCGAGTAGCCGTAATAGGGCGGGTAAGGCCCGGCCTCGGCTCCGCCGCCCGACATGGCCGCCCCGCCGATCACCATCGCGGCCGCGATCAATCCACGTCTCATGACCAGATCCTGCTGTCGCGGAAGGCAGGCGCCGAATGCCGCCCTTGCGCCGGACGGGACCGTAAGGCCTCGCCCGGCGGGTGACAATCGACGCCCAGGCTCAGAACACCGCTTGCCCGATGGACACGGCGATGATCACGACCACGATCGCGACGGCGAGGAAGATGCCGAACAGGAGCTTGGCGATCCTGCCCGCGCCGGACGCGATGCCGGTGAAGCCGAGAGCGCCCGCCACGAGCGAGATGACGAAGAAGATGAGCGCCCAGCGCAGCATGACCGCTATTCCCGAATTCAGCGTGCCGGCCCTTGTCGGCTGATTCCGGCCTCCCGTCCCGGGTTCATTTGCCGATGGCGGCGAAGAATTCCCGCCGTGTTGCCGGATTGCGACGGAAGCCGCCCAGCATCCGGCTCGTCACCATGGTGACGCCGCGCTTGTGAACCCCGCGGGTGGTCATGCATTCGTGGGTCGATTCCACCACGACGCCGACGCCGCGCGGCTCCAGCACCTCCTGGAGCGTGTCGGCGATCTGGGCGGTCAGGCGCTCCTGGATCTGAAGGCGCCGCGCGTAGGCGTCGACCAGCCGGGCGAGCTTGGAGATGCCGACGACCCGCCGTCCCGGCAGGTAGCCGACATGCACCTCCCCGATGATCGGCGCCATGTGATGCTCGCAATGCGATTCGAACGGGATGGCCCGCAGGATCACCATCTCGTCGTAGCCGCCGACCTCCTCGAAGGTGCGGCGGAGGTAATCGGCCGGGTCCTGGCCGTAGCCGGAGAACCATTCCTCGTAAGCCCTCGCCACTCGGGCCGGCGTTTCCGCGAGGCCCTCGCGACCGGGATCGTCACCGGCCCAGCGGATCAGGGTCCTGATCGCCGCTTCCGCCTCGTCGCGGCTCGGCCTTCCGTCATCCGCCGTCACGTGGCCGCGCCCGCCTCGGCTGGCGGCGCGGCCGCGAGGTGCGTCCGGTCGCGGAACGGCCGTTCCTCCATGAGGGTGAAGAAGGAGAGGCAGAGCGACAGCCCGAGCGTCGCGGCGCCGAACACCCATTGGAAGGTCGGCGCGAGTTCGGGCCGGGCCCCGCCGGACAGGCTCTCGAGCGTGACGCCCCGGCCGGCCGCGCTTCCTCCGAGCACGATCGCGCCGAACACCGCGACGATCATGGCGCCGGAGATCTGGCGGGAGAAGTTCATCACGGCCGTCGCCGTGCCGAGATGGTGGCCCGGGACGGAGTTCTGGACGGAGACCGTCGTGACCGGCATCAGGGTCCCGACCCCGAGGCTCGTCGCCATCAGCAGGACCTCGATCGCCCAGAACGGCAGGGAGCCGGCGAAGAGCGCGAGGGCCGCGACGGTCGAGAGCGCCAGCGTGAGACCGGCCAGCGGGATGCGCTTGTAATGGCGGAGCCGGGCCATCGATCGCCCGGATGCCGTCGAGCCCATGACGATGCCGATCATCCAGGGAATCAGCGCGACGCCCGAATCCCGTGCCGACATGCCGAGCGCCGTCTCGAAGAAGATCGGCACGAAGATGGTGAGGCCGATATAGGTGCCCATCCCGAGCGCGCTCGCGGCCGTGGCCGTCGCCACCACCCGGTCGCGCAGCACTTCCAGGGGGATCAGCGGCTCGGCGGCCGTCCGCATCCGGAGGCCGAACCCCGCCCAGAGCAGGAGCGCGGCGCCGGCGAGCGCGAGCAGGGGCGGCGAGGTCCAGGGGAAGCGCACGCCCCCCCAGCTCAGCACGAGCATGGAAAGGATGGTGGCGCTCGTCATGATCGCCGCCCCGGCGATGTCGAGGCGATGGCGGCGGTCGTGACGGGGCAGCTTCTTCAGCCGGCCGTTCACCAGCCACAAGGCCAGTGCGCCGAGCGGCAGGTTGATCCAGAAGATCGCCGACCAGTGCAGGTTCTCGGCGAGAAAGCCGCCCAGCACCGGGCCCCCGACGCTGGCCGAGGCGAAGACCGCTCCGAAATAGACCTGGTAGCGCCCGCGCTCGCGCGGGGTCACCATGTCGGCCACGATGGTCTGCGACAGCGCCATCAGCCCGCCCCCGCCGATTCCCTGGAGGCCGCGGGCCATCACGAGCGCGATCATGTTCGGCGCGAGCGCGCAGGCGACCGATCCGACGATGAAGATCGTGATCCCGATCAGCATGGTCACGCGGCGGCCATGCATGTCGGAGAACTTGCCGTAGAGCGGCGTCACGGCCGTCGAGGCAAGGAGATAGGCCGTGACCACCCAGGGGAGATGGGCCACATCGCCGAGGTCGCGGCCGATGGTCGGCATCGCGGTCGCGACGATGGTCTGGTCGAGCGCGGAGAGCAGCATCGCCAGCATGATGCCGACGAAGATCTGCCGGATATCCGCCTGGCTGAGCGGCCCCGCGGTCAGGGGCTGCGACGTGTCGGAGGACATCAGGTGGCCGTCGCGATCACCCGCGCGGGAACTCGGCCTCGAGCCGGTCCACGATCGGGCCGACGCCGAACCGGATCGGATCGGAGGCCGGGAGGCCGTGCTCGTCCGCGGTCCGGTCCAGCACGTCCCGTGCGTCCTCCTCGGACAGGGCCTGCGTGTTCACCGCGATCCCGACCGGCCGGATCGCCGGGTTGGTGAGGCGCCCGCACGCCACGGTGAGGTCGATCACCTGCCGGACGGTCGGAAGCGGGGTCTGGACGCCCCGCATGGTCGTGCGGGTCGGCTCGTGGCAGACCACGAAAGCGTCCGGCTGGGCCCCGTGCAGGAGGCCGAGCGTCACGCCGGAGAAGGACGGGTGGAAGAGGGAGCCCTGCCCCTCCACGAGGTGCCATTGCCCGGCGGGCGCGTCGGGCGAGATCCACTCGACGGCTCCCGAGATGAAGTCGGCCACGACCGCGTCTATGGCGACGCCGCGGCCGGAGATCAGCACGCCGGTCTGGCCCGTCGCCTTGAACTCCGCATCCAGGCCGCGCTCCCGCATCTCGCGCTCGAGCGCCAGCGCCGTGTACTTCTTTCCGACCGAGCAATCCGTCCCGACCGTCAGGAGCCGGAGCCCGCTCCGCTTCGTGCCCTTTCCGGTGGCGAAGGATTGCTGCGGCTGGCGCACGTCGAAGAGCTGCCGCCCGTGGGCGGCCGCCGCCGCCGCGATGCGGGGATCGGAGCCGAGCCGGATATGGAGCCCGCTCGCCACGTCCATGCCGGAGGCGAGCGCCTCCAGGATCGTCGGGATCCAGGCCTCGTTCAGCACGCCGCCCGCGTTGACGATGCCGATCACGAGCGTCCTCGCCCCCTGCCCCGCGGCCTCCGCGATGCCGAGATCCGGCAGCCCGAGATCGGCCGCGCAGCCCGGCAGCCTCATCTGGCCGAGGCACCATTCGCGGCGCCAATCGACCACGCCATAGGCCGTTTTGGCCGCGAGCCGGTCCGGCACGTCGCCGAGGAACATCAGGTAGGGCGGTGAGATCTGCATCGCTGTCCTCGGCGCCCCGGTGCTCGGGGCTGGCGCCGCGTCGACCTCTCTACTCCCGGGCGGCGCCCGCGCCAGCAGAAATCGTGCAGGCCGGACGGACCGGCCGGCACCGGTCAGTTCGCCATCAGCACCGGCACGGTCGCGGACGCCAGGATATGAGCGGTAGCGCCGCCGAAGATCATCTGCCGCAGGCGGCTCTGGGTATAGGCGCCCTTGACCAGGAGGTCGCCGCCGAGCTCGGCCATGCGGGTGAGGATCTGCTCGCCGTCGTTGCGGCCCGATCTCGGGAAGATGGCGACCTCCGCCCCGATGCCGTTGCGGCGGAGCGAGGTCGCGAGCTGGTCGGCAGAGGGGCCTGGAACGCCCCAATTCTCGAGGGTCAGCACGACCACCCGCCCGGCCTTCTCCAGGAACGGCATCGCGAAGGCGACCGTGCGAGCCGTCTCCGTCGAGCCGTTCCAGGCGATCACCACCGTGTCGCCGAGGGTCTTCGGGGGCGCCGGCGGCGCGATCAGGATCGGCCGGCCGGCCTCGAACAGCACGGCTTCCAGGCTCGCCATCGAGGGCTGCGCCTTGCCGGGGAGCGGGCGGCCGAGCACGACGAGGTCGAAGGCGCGTCCGTGGCTCGCCAGGAACGCGTCCCCGGCCGGCGCCTTGGCGTGCCAGCCGAAGCCGGGTTCGACGTCCGCGCCGGACGCCGCCTGGAGGCCGCGGGTCGCCATGAACTCGTCGAAGAGCCGGTGCGCCTGGCGCCGGGTATCCTCGTCGGCCTTCTCGTCCACGTGCCAGGCGAGCCCGCTCACCATGTCGATCGGCACGTAATCGGGCACGCTCGGCCGAAGCGAGAAGCCCTCGACGTAGCCGCCGAAGCGGCGCTGCACGAGGAGCGACGTCTCCAGCACGGAGCTCATGACCTCGTGCGGTTCGGTGGGAACGAGGATGTTCTTCATCGGTCTCTCCTGCCCGCGATCCTCTAGCATCTCGGAGGCCGCTCGGCACCGGTCCGGAAGATCCGATCCGGCGCACCATGGTTAGCCGCCCTTTAAGCCTTCGCTGGCACGTTCGGGAGGCTGATTCACAGCGAGTGAGTACCCGAGTGATGCGTTCCCAGACCGCCGCCGCGCCCGCCAACGTCGTGCGCTTCCCCGGCCCTCGCTCCGCCCCGTCGCAGGGGCGCGACCAGAAGGGCCTCCTCGACACCGTCTATACCAACGGCTCCATGGTGATCGCCGCCGACGACAAGGACACGAAGCTGATGGCGTCCCGCCTCCAGGTCTTCGGCTTCCTGAACGTCGCCGAGGTCATGATGGACGGCTCCGTCAGGATGCTGCGACCCTCCGAGGCCGCGAAGCTCGCCCTGTCGCGGCCCTGGCGCCTGTCCCGCCCCTCCTTCGACGACCTGCCGCCGCTCGCCGGCTGATCACCGGTCGCGGCCGAGGCGTCCGACGATGCCGGCCGGGAAGAAGTAGACGCTTCCGATGAACAGGATCCCGAGCCACAGCAGCCAGCGGTCCGGATGGAAGAGCGCGGGCAGGAGGGGGATCCCCTCCGTCGCCCGCGAGATCGCGCCCATCAGGGTCTGAAGGTAGGTCTCCGCGAGAAGGAAGAGCGTCGCCCCGATCACCGCCCCGTAGAGCGTGCCCATGCCGCCGATCACCACCATGAGCAGGATGTCCAGCATGATGTCGAAGGACAGGGTGGTGGCCGGCCCCGTGTAGCGGAGCCACACCGCGCACATCACGCCCGCGACCGTCGCGACCGCGGCCGACACGCAATTCGCGACCGAGCGGTAGAGCACCGTCCGGTAGCCGATCGCCTCCGCCCGGAAATCGTTCTCCCGTATGGCCTGGAGCACCCGGCCGAAGGGCGAGTTCACGACGCGCAGCATGGCGAGGAAGAGCACGAGAGCCGTGACCAGCAGGAGGTAATAGGCGACGATCCGGCCGTTGATCGCGACGCCCCCGATCTCGCCCTCGAAGAGCCGGAAGCCCGGCCTGAGGAGGGGCGGCACCTGGTAGGTGCGGCCGTCCTCTCCGCCCGTGAGCCAGCCGAGCTGCGATGCCAGGATCGCGAAGACGCTCGCCACCGCCAGCGTGATCATGGCGAAGAAGATCCTCTGCACCCGAAGCGAGAACAGGCCGATCGCGGTCGCGAGGGCGACGGACAGGACGAGCGCGATCGCCGTCCCGGCCGCGACCGAACTCCAGCTCGGCCCCCACCCGTAGAGCGCGAGGCCGGCGCCGTAGCCGCCGATGCCGAAGAACATCGTGTGGGCGAAGGAGACGATCCCGGTATAGCCCAGCAGGAGGTCGTAGCTGGCCGCGAGGACGACGAAGTAGAGGATCTTCGCGGCCGCGTTCAGGGCCTGCGATCCCGAGAACAGGAAGGGCGCGAACAGGAGCCCGAGGAAGATCGCGACCAGGATGGCGGAGAGCGCCCGGCTCCGCGGCAGGTCGTCCGACAGGAGCGCGCGCAGGAACCTCACCGCTTGGCGACCGGGTAGAGGCCGCGCGAGCGCCAGAGGAGGATCGCCACCATGAGCACGATGTTCGAGCCGAGCGCGAGCTTCGGCGCCAGGAACCCGGCGTAATTGGCCGTGAGCGCCACCAGGAGCGCGCCGACGAAGCAGCCGCCGACGGAGCCGAGCCCGCCGATGATCACGACGATGAAGACCAGGACGGTGAGTTCGAGGCCCATCCCGGGGGTCAGCGCTTCCCGGTAGAAGCCCCACATCACACCCCCGAGCCCGGCCAGCGCCGAGCCCGCCACGAACACCCCGACGAAGAGCCGGCGGATCCGGTAGCCCAGCGCCTCGACCATCTCCGGGTTCTCGACGCCCGCCCGGATCAGGAGGCCGATCCGGGTGCGATTCAAGACGAGCAGCATGGCGGCGAAAACGACGAGCCCGATTGCGACGGCCACCAGCCGGTAGCGCTCGACCGCCACCTCGCCGACCAGCACGATGCCCCGGAACGACGCGGGCAGCGGGAGCGCGACCTGCACCGGTCCCCAGGCGGCCGTGATGAGCTGCTGCGCGACGATAAGCCCGCCGACGGTGACGAGGATCTGATGCAGGTGCCGCCCGTAGACCGGCCGGACGATGACCCGCTCGAAGGCGAAGCCGGCCGCGGCCGCCACCGCCGACGCGAGTGCGACCATGACGAGCAGGGCACCCGCGTTCAGGACGAGCGAATCGGCTCCGAGCCAGTCGGAGCGCGGCCCGAGCAGCAGCGTCGCCGAATAGGCGCCGAGAGTGATGAAGGCCGCGTGGGCGAAGTTCAAGACGTCCATGAGGCCGAAGATCAGCGTCAGCCCGGATGCCATGATGAAGATCATCATCCCCATGGCGAGGCCGGCCAGGGTCAACGTCGCCCACGTGGCCGGCGACCCGACGAGCGGCAGGGCCGCCAGCGCGAGGACGGGCGCGAGCGCGAGCGGCAGCCAGTCCGGCGGGGGCACGACGGGCTTCAGCGTGGTATCGAGGGATGCACTCATCGCTCGCCCCTTCCGTCGCCGTCATGGCC
>CALMTJ010000146.1:1839-6191 GCA_937872715.1 uncultured Methylobacteriaceae bacterium | reverse complement strand
GCCGTGGACCCCACGTCCGACGTCACGGTTTCGGAACGACGTGGGTGGCCGGGCCGAGCCCAGCCTTGACGACGAGGGAGGGGCGTGGCGGTCACTGATGCGAATCCAGCGACAGGCCGAGCAGCCGGCGCTGAAGCCCGTCATCGGCGGCCAGCGCCGCCATCCGGCCGGCATGCACGACGCGGCCGTTATCCATCACCGCGACCGTGTCGGCGAGCGAGCGGGCGAAATGGAAGTTCTGCTCGACCAGGAGGATGGTCGTCTCCGTCCGCTTCAGCTCGGCGAAGGCCGCCAGCATGTTGGCGACGACCGCGGGCGCGAGCCCCTTCGTCGGCTCGTCCACCAGGATGAGCTGGCGCGGCTCCACGATGGCGCGAGCGACGGACAGCATCTGCTTCTGCCCGCCCGACAGCACGCCGGCCGCGACGGACCAAAAGGTCCGGAGTGCCGGGAAAAGCGTCAGGATCCAGTCGAGCCGGGCGGCGTCCGGCGGCCCGGCCCGGGCGGCGAGGACGAGGTTCTCCCGCACGGTGAGGTCGGAGAAGACGGACATCGTCTCGGGCACGTAGGCGATGCCGCCGCGCGCGAGGTCGGGCGTCGCGGCCTTCGTGATCTCGAGTCCGGCGAACCGGATGGCTCCGGCCGAGGCCCGCCACAGCCCCATCACCGTGCGGAGCGTCGAGGTCTTGCCGGCGCCGTTGCGGCCGAGAAGCGCCGTGACGCCGCCGCCCGGCACGGCGAGGTCGACTCCCTGGAGGATATGGTACGGCCCGACATGTGTGTGCACGCCCGAAAGCGAGAGGAGCGGCTCAGGCATCGGGTCCGATCCCGAGATAGGCCGATTGCACGACGGGCGCGGCCATCACCGCCTCGGGCTCGCCGTCGGCGACGAGCCGCCCGTTATGCAGCACCACGATCCGGTCGGCGAGCGAGCGCACGACGTCCATCTTGTGCTCGACGAGCAGGATGGTCGAGCGGCCCTCCGCCTTGACCGCGTGGATGAGGTCGAGGATCACCGGGACGTCGTCGACGCTCATCCCGGCGGTCGGCTCGTCGAACATGAAGACGCGCGGCCGAAGCGCGATGAGCAGGCCGACCTCGAGCTTGCGCTGGTCGCCGTGCGAGAGCGATCCGGCCCGCGCATCCGCCCGGCCGGCGAGCCCGACCCGGCCGAGGATCTCGTCCGCGCGGTCGACGAGGTCGCGCCGGCTGCGCCAGCGCCGCCGAAGGTCGAGCCCCACGCCGGCCTCGCCCTGGACGGCGAGCCGCACGTTCTCCCGCACGGACAGGCCGGGAAACAGGTTCGTGAGCTGGAAGGCTCGGCCGATTCCCCGGCGGGCGCGGGCGGAGGCCGGCAGGCCGGTGATCTCGTCCAGGTCCCAGAAGATGTGCCCGGCCGTCGCGGCGAGCTGCCCCGACAGGAGGTTGAAGAAGGTCGTCTTGCCGGCCCCGTTCGGCCCGACGATCGCCGTCAGCGTCCCGGGCGCGAACTCGCAAGTCACGCCGTCCACCGCGATATGCCCGCCGAACCGCATCGTGAGGTCGCGGGTGGAGAGGAAGCCGGTCATCCGGCGCTCCGACTCCTTCTCCCGCGAGGGGAGAAGGAGAGCGCGGCACCGGTCACGCGGCTACCGCTTGTTCCGCACGGGCAGAGGCAGTTCCCCGATCGGGATCTCGCGGACGAGGTCGAGGAGGTCGTTGTCGTCGCGGCCGTTCGCCTTGACCTTGAACTGGTACATGGCCTGCTCGGCCTGGTGGTCCTCCTTGCGGAACGCCATCCGGCCCTTCGGGGTCTCGAACTCCATGCCCTCCATGGCGGCGATGAGCTTCTCCGTATCCGTGCCGCCGGCCTTCTCGATCGCGGCGACGAGCGCCGCCGCGGCCGCGAAGCCGCCGGCCGTGAAGAAGTCGGGCGGCCCGCCGAAGCGCTTCGTGTGCTCGGCGACGAGCCAGTCGTTCATCGGGTTCTTCGGGAACCCCCAATAATAGTAGACCGCGCCCTCCATGCCCGGGTAGTTCCGGTACGGCTTCATGGCCGGCAGGATGTTGCCGCCGGGCGCGAGTTCGATGCCGAAGCGCTCGGGCTTAAGGTCCGCGATCTTGGTGAGCGGGTGCGGTCCCGCCCAGATCATGGCGATGACCTTGCGGCCGGGCCGATCCTTAAGCGCATCGAAGAGCCGCTGCGCGGAAGCGGTGAAGTCGGTGGCGTTCTGCGGCGCGTATTCCTCGAACACGATCCGGGCGTCGCTCTTCGTGGCGGCCAGCGCCTCCTTCAGCGCCTTCACGCCGTCCCGGCCGAAGGCGTAATCCTGGGCCAGCGTCGCGACCGCGACGTCGCCCTTGCCGAAGGCGACGGCGGAGGCGATCGCGTCCTGCGTCGAGTTCCGGGCGGTGCGGAACACGTAGCGGTTCCACTTCTCGCCCGTGATCGAATCGGCGACGGCGGGCTCGACCAGGAGGATGCGCTTGTTCTCCTCCGCGACCGGCAGCATGGCGAGCGCCGCGCCGGACGAGGTGGTGCCGACCGCGAGCGCCACCTTGTCGTCCTCGTAGGCCTGCTCCAGCATCGACTTGGCGAGGTCGGGCTTCCCCTGGTCGTCCTTCTGCAGGATCACGATCTTGCGGCCGCCGACCTGCATCGTGCCCTTGGTGAGGTATTCGAGGCCGAGGTTCAGCCCGGCCTCCGTCTGTTTGGCATAGGCTTCGAGCGGGCCGGTCCGGCCCGCGATCAGCGCCACCTTGATGTCCTGCCCGAACGCCGCGCCCGCGCTCGCGACGAGCAGCGCGGCTGCGTAGATCCCCCGACCGAAACGTCCCATGCCCCTGTTCTCCCGGCGCCGTTCGAGCGGCGCTCATGGCCTGCATTGACCCGGCAGGCCGCATGGCTGTCAACACGGCACCGCTCCGAGGCGCAGCCTGCCCGTTGATGGGAGGCGCCCGGCGGCCTACGGCCTCCCCGACCGTCGAGGACCACCCATGCGCATCCTGCTGATCGGCTCCGGCGGGCGCGAGCACGCGCTCGCGGTCGCCATCTCCGCGAGCCCGCTCTGCGAGGCCCTCTTCGTCGCGCCCGGCAATCCGGGCACCGCGAGGTGCGGGATGAACGTCGCGGTCGACGTCGCCGATCACGGGGCGGTGGTCGCGCTCGGCCGCCGCGAGCGCATCGACCTCGTGGTGATCGGGCCGGAAGCGCCGCTCGTCGCCGGCCTCGTCGACGACCTCGCGGCGGCCGGCATCCGGGCCTTCGGACCGACGCGCGCGGCGGCGCGGCTCGAGGGCTCGAAGGCCTTCACGAAGGAACTCGCCCGCGAGTTCGGCATCCCGACGGCCGCCTTCGCGCGGTTCACCGCGATCGAGCCGGCGCTCGCCTACCTGCGCGAGCACGGCGCCCCGATCGTGATCAAGGCGGACGGGCTCGCGGCCGGCAAGGGCGTCGTCGTGGCCGCGACGGCGGGCGAGGCGAAGGCGGCCGTCCGGGACATGCTGGGCGGCAGCCTCGGCGCGGCCGGGACGGAGATCGTGATCGAGGAATGTCTCCTCGGCGAGGAGGCGAGCTTCTTCGCGCTCTGCGACGGCACCCACGCCGTGCCGCTCGGCACGGCGCAGGACCACAAGCGCGCCTTCGACGGCGACCGGGGGCCGAACACGGGCGGCATGGGCGCCTATTCCCCGGCCGGGCTCCTCACGCCCGACATGGAGGCCGCGATCATGGACCGCATCGTCCGGCCGACGCTCGCCGGCATGCGGGGGCGCGGCACGCCCTTCGCGGGCATCCTCTATGCCGGGCTGATGATCACGGCCGAGGGGCCGAAGCTCATCGAGTACAATGTCCGTTTCGGCGACCCGGAGGCCCAGGTGATCCTGCCCCGGCTGCGGACGGACATCCTGGCCGCGATGGTGGCGGCCTGCGACGGCGTGCTGGACGAGGTGGCCATAAGCTGGACCGACCACGCGGCACTCGCCGTGGTGATGGCGACGAAGGGCTATCCCGGCCCGGTCGGGACGGGCTCCCCGATCGGCGGGATCGAAGCCGCGGAGGCGGGAGACGGCGTCGTGGTCTACCAGGCCTCGACCGCGCTCCGGGACGGCACCCTCGTCGCGAATGGCGGCCGGGTGCTGGCCGTCACCACGCTCGCCCCGAGCCTCGGCGAGGCCGCGGCGCGCGCCTACGAGGCCGTCGGCAGGATCGATTGGCCGGAGGGGTTCTACCGGACCGACATCGGCCGGCGCGCCCTGGCGAACGGGTGATCCCAGAGTCAGAGCTTCTAACGAAACCTCCTGGCTATCGGTCGGGTCCGTCATGGCCGGGCTTGGCCCGGCCATCCACGAAGGACGCTGCCGGCGAGGAAGCC
>CALMTJ010000146.1:0-1829 GCA_937872715.1 uncultured Methylobacteriaceae bacterium | reverse complement strand
GCCCCGGACGGACGTGGATGGCCGGGCCAAGCCCGGCCATGACGCATCGATTGCCATCGTGTTCTTTGATCATGGTATCCGGCCAGCTTGGCCACCGTGAGCTATACATGAGCGACGACCTCCTTCCCGGCTTCGCGCCGCACTGGATCGACACGGACGGGGCCCGCATCTTCGCCCGCTCGGCCGGGGCGGGACCGCCGCTCCTGCTCCTGCACGGTTTCCCGCAGACGCACGTCATGTGGCACCGGATCGCGCCGCGTCTCGCCGAGACGCACACGGTCGTGTGCATGGACCTGCGCGGCTACGGCTGGTCGGGCGCGCCGCGCGGGGACGCGGCGCACGAGGCCTATTCCAAGCGTGCCATGGGCCGGGACGCGGTGGCCGCCATGGAGGCGCTGGGTCATGTGCGCTTCGCGGTCGCCGGTCACGATCGCGGGGGCCGGATCGCGTATCGGCTGGCGCTGGACGAGCCCGGCCGGGTGGAGCGGCTGGCCCTGCTCGACATCCTGCCGACCTTCGCCGTGTGGGAGCGGATCAGGGCCGGGACGCAGCCGGCCGCCCATTGGGCATTCCTGTCCCGCCCGGAACCCGTCCCGGAAGAGGAGATCGGCCGCGATCCCATCCCCTATTTCGAAGGGCTGATGGCCAAGTGGTCCGGCACGGGCTCGCTCGCGCCTTTCGACCCGCGCGCGCTGGAGAGCTACCGCCAGGGCTGCAACGAGCCATCCCGCATCCACGCCTTCTGCGAGGATTACCGGGCGGGGTCGGAAGGCGGCACCGACGTCCGCCACGACGAGGCCGACATGGCGGCCGGCCGCAGGATCGCCTGCCCGTCGCTCGTCGTGTGGAGCGCCGGCTACCTCCGGCGGCCCGGCGCGGAATCGCCGCTCGAGACGTGGCGGCGGACCTTCGCGCCCGACATCGGCGGCGCCGAGCTGCCGTGCGGGCATTTCGTGGCCGAGGAGGCGCCGGAGGACACGCTCGCGGCCCTGTCCGAGTTCTTGGCCGCCTGAAAGACGCACGCAGCAGGGTTCCCCTCCTCTTCATCCTGAGGTGCCGACCGAAGGTCGGCCTCGAAGGACGCAGCCACGCCCGTGCGTGCTTCGAGGGCCGGCTGCGCCGGCCACCTCAGCATGAGGGACGGGAGAGATCCTTCTGAACGGCCGCACGGGACCTATGCGCCTTCAGCGCCGGGCCTGGAAGAAGGCGCGTAGGAGGTCGCCCGCCTCCCTCTCCCGGATGCCGCCATACACCTCGGGGGCGTGGTGGCAGGTCGGGGCGCCGAAGAACCGGATCCCGTTCTCCACGGCGCCGCCCTTCGGGTCGGCCGCGCCGTAATAAAGGCGGCGGATGCGGGCGAAGGAGATCGCGGCGGCGCACATGGCGCAGGGTTCGAGGGTCACGTAGAGATCGCAGCCGGAAAGCCGCTCGGTTCCGATCGCGGCGGCGGCCCTGATGGCGACGATCTCCGCATGCGCGGTCGGATCGCTGTCGATGCGCGGCCGGTTTCGGCCGGTCGCGAGAACGAGGCCGTCCCGCACCAGAACGGCGCCGACCGGCACCTCGCCGGAAGCGGCCGCGAGCCTCGCCTCGTCCAGCGCGAGACCCATCGGGTCGTCGCCCGCGATGGGGCCGTCCCCCGCCATGCCCGCTCGCCCCGCCACGGCGCCTCTGCTATCAGCCGGACATGGCAGACAGCAACGACAAGGGCGGACGGCGGACGGGCCGGCCGGACCGGCCCGGATTCGGGCGTTCGGACGCCCGGCGCGGCGGCGGCGACAGGCCGCTCCGGCCCGCGGCGAATCCGCGTCCCGCAGGCGCTGCCGTCC
>CALMTJ010000145.1 GCA_937872715.1 uncultured Methylobacteriaceae bacterium | reverse complement strand
GAAGACCGATACGCTGGACGGGCTGAAGGAGAACGTCATCGTGGGCTCGCTGATCCCGGCCGGTACGGGCGCGCTGAACACGCGCATCCGGCAGGTCGCCCAGCGCCGCGACGACATGATCCTGGCTCAGCGTCAGGCCGAGGCCCAGGCCCGCGCGGCCGAGGCGCTGGCCCTGCAGGAGCAGCTGCCGGCGGCTGAGTGAGCGAAGCTTCGTCGATGAGCTCGAAGGCGCGGGAGGCGTCCTCGCCGCTGGGTATCTCCCGTGTGTGACGACCGGGCCGGCCGGACCGTGTCGACAGCGGTCGGGCCGGCCGCTAAGGGTCAAGACGAGGTTTCGTGTCGAGGCGAGGCATGTCGTCAGAACCCACGAAGCCAGACGTTCCGCCCGTCCGCGAGACGATGAACACATCTCCTTCGGCGAAGCTGCCGTCCGCCGCCTCCGTCTGGATCACTCCGGCGGCGATCTTGGGATCGGCCGGGCTCGTGGTGTCATTCCTCAATTACGAAGGTTCGGTGCTGGCTGGCCGCTTCGGCGGGGTCGAGGCGCGAATGCAGGCCGTCGAGTCTCGCGTCCAGACGATCGACCAGCGCATCCAGGGGGTAGACGATAAGGTCGACCGCCGCGCGGAAGCCGTCGAGAAGCGGATCGAGGCGGTGACCCAGCTGCTCGATACGCTCGTGGGACTTCAGGGAGATGCGAAGTCGCAGACGGCGAAGATCGAGACGGAACTGTCCTACGTGCGAGGGCGGCTGGACCGGATCGCCGATAAGCTCCAGGTTGCGTCGGCACAGCCGACCCCCTTTGCGCTGCCGAGCCTGTCGAAGCCGGCGCTCAGCAAGAACTACGATCTCCCCGCTCCGCCCGACCTGACCGGCTCGCTGGTCGACGACGACCAGCGCAATTACCTGCGCGCCTACGTCTCGCGGCAACCCGTCGACGCCACTCCCGGCCAGCTTGGGGCATCGGCCGCGAAGGCCATCGTCCCTGGCGAGGTTATTCCGCGATCGGTCCGATTCCGAGATCTGCCGCCGCAGGTCGGCACGGCGGCGATGGCGTACAAGTACTTCAAGGTGCATGACGCGGTTGTCCTGGTGGATCCCAGCACGCGACGGGTCGTAGAGGTCATCGACTGACCGATTCGGCGGGAGAGCGCCGCGTCGAGGCACGCATCGCATCCGCCGTGGCTGACGACGAACGTTTCCGGTTGACGAGCCTGCCGGTCGCGATTAAACACCGGCCATCCGCAGCAGGCCGTAAGCTTCATGAGTCGATCCGACGAGGGTCGACGCTCCGAACTTAAACGCTGTTGTCCTTAGCGGTCCTGACCGGCTTCGGCCGAATGGTGGTGCAAGACCTGTCTGCGCGAGCGGGCCGGTCCTCTGCGTGTTCGCGACAGAGGTCTTCGGGCCTGTGGCGCCTTTCTCGTTTGGGTGCCCCTTCGTCGGGTTGGCGCCCGGCAAGGTCGGCCGCTCCGGCGGTCCAGGATGAGGGCTCTATGCCGACGATCAGCCAGTTGATCCGCAGGCCGCGGACGGCTCCCAAGACGCGGAACAAGGTGCCGGCGCTCGACGCCTGCCCTCAGAAGCGCGGAGTCTGCACGCGCGTCTACACGACCACCCCGAAGAAGCCGAACTCGGCTCTCCGCAAGGTCGCGAAGGTGCGCCTGACCAATGGCTACGAGGTGATCGGCTACATCCCGGGCGAAGGCCACAATCTCCAGGAGCATTCCGTGGTGATGATCCGCGGCGGCCGGGTGAAGGACCTTCCCGGCGTCCGCTACCACATCCTTCGAGGCGTGCTGGACACCCAGGGCGTCAAGGACCGGAAGCAGCGCCGGTCCAAATACGGGGCGAAGCGGCCCAAATGACCCTCGGCAACGCCGGAGGTCATCCCCGGGCTTGACCCGGGGATCCCGAGTTGAGTTTGGCGCCATCCGGTCGGGGTGGCCGGGACGAGCCCGGCCATGACGCGGGATGGGCGAGATGGCCGGGACGAGCCCGGCCATGACGAGAGAGAGCAGGACATGTCCCGCCGACACAGTGCCGAGAAGCGAGAGATCATCCCGGACGCCAAGTTCGGCGACATCGTCGTGACCAAGTTCATGAACTCGATCATGTACGAGGGGAAGAAGTCGACGGCCGAAGGCATCGTGTACGGCGCCTTCGACATCGTCGAGACCCGCACCCGCGCGAACCCGATCGAGGTATTCCGGGCGGCGCTCGACAACGTGGCTCCCTCCCTCGAGGTCCGGTCGCGGCGCGTCGGCGGCGCGACCTATCAGGTTCCGGTCGAGGTCCGGCCCGAGCGCCGGCAGGCGCTGGCGATCCGCTGGCTGATCCAGGCCGCCCGCTCCCGCAACGACAAGACGATGGTCGACCGCCTTTCGGCCGAGCTGATCGACGCCGCGAACAATCGCGGCAATGCCGTGAAGAAGCGCGAAGACACGCACCGGATGGCGGAAGCCAACCGGGCCTTCTCGCATTATCGCTGGTAACGGCGACAGGATCCGGAGCGCAGACCATGCCCCGCACGCACGCGATCGAAGATTATCGCAATTTCGGCATCATGGCGCATATCGACGCCGGGAAGACGACGACCACCGAACGCATCCTCTATTACACCGGAAAGTCCCACAAGATCGGCGAGGTCCATGAGGGCGCCGCCACGATGGACTGGATGGAGCAGGAGCAGGAGCGCGGGATCACGATCACGTCGGCCGCGACGACCTGCATCTGGCGCGACAAGCGTCTGAACATCATCGACACCCCCGGCCACGTCGACTTCACCATCGAGGTGGAGCGCTCTCTTCGCGTGCTCGACGGCGCGGTCTGCGTGCTCGACGGCAACCAGGGCGTCGAGCCGCAGACGGAGACCGTCTGGCGGCAGGCCGATAAGTACGACGTGCCCCGCATCGTGTTCGTCAACAAGATGGACAAGATCGGTGCCGATTTCTTCAGCTGCGTGAAGGACATCGTCGACAGGGTGGCGGGCAAGCCCGTTTGCCTGCAGCTCCCGATCGGGTCCGAGAACAGCTTCCAGGGCGTGATCGACCTCATCAAGATGAAGGCGATCGTCTGGAACGGCGAGGCGCTGGGCGCGAAATACGACGAGACGGAGATCCCGGCCGAGCTCCTCGACCAGGCCAAGGAATATCGCCACAAGCTGCTGGAGGCGGCGGTCGAGCTCGATGACGAGGCCATGATGGCCTATCTTGACGGGACCGAGCCCGACGAGGACACCCTGCGTCGGCTCGTCCGGACGGCGGTGCAGAAGCGCGCCTTCCACCCGGTCCTCTGCGGCTCCGCCTTCAAGAACAAGGGCGTGCAGCCCCTCCTCGACGCCGTCGTCGACTTCCTTCCCTCGCCCGTGGATCGCGGCGCGATCAAGGGCGAGGACGTGAACAGCGGCGAGCCGACCGAGCGCAGGCCGCTCGACAGCGAGCCCTTCTCCATGCTCGCCTTCAAGATCATGGACGACCCGTTCGTCGGGACGATCACGTTCTGCCGTGTGTATTCCGGCAAGGTCGAATCCGGCACGGGCATCGTCAACTCGACCCGCGAGAAGAAGGAGCGCGTCGGCCGCATGCTCCTGATGCACGCGAACAACCGCGAGGACATCAAGGAGGCCTTTTCCGGCGACATCGTCGCGCTGGCCGGCCTCAAGGACGTCCGCACCGGCGATACGCTGTGCGATACGCTGAAGCCGGTAGTCCTGGAGCGCATGGAGTTCCCGGAGCCGGTCATCACCATCGCCATCGAGCCGAAATCGAAGGCGGACCAGGAGAAGCTCGGCATCGCGCTGCAGAAGCTCGCCGCCGAGGACCCGTCCTTCCGGGTGTCCACCGACCAGGAGAGCGGCCAGACCATCCTCAAGGGGATGGGCGAGCTCCATCTCGACATCAAGGTCGACATCCTGCGCCGGACGTACAAGGTGGACGCCAATATCGGGGCGCCGCAGGTCGCCTACCGGGAGACGATCACCCGCCGGGGCGAGGTCGATTACACGCACAAGAAGCAGACGGGCGGCACGGGCCAGTTCGCCCGCGTCAAGATCGTGGTGGAACCTGGCGAGAAGGCCGCTGGCTTCCAGTTCGAGTCGAAGATCGTTGGCGGGTCGGTGCCCAAGGAATACATCCCGGGCGTCGAGAAAGGGCTCGAATCCGTGGTCGGGTCCGGCGTGATCGCCGGCTTCCCGGTGGTCGACGTGAAGGTCTCGCTGATCGACGGCGCCTTCCACGAGGTGGATTCCTCGGCGCTGGCCTTCGAGATCGCCTCCCGGGCGGCGCTCCGGGAGGCTCTGCAGAAATGCGGCTCGGTCCTGCTCGAGCCGATCATGAAGGTCGAGGTGGTGACGCCGGAGGATTACACCGGCTCCGTCATCGGCGACCTCAATTCCCGCCGCGGCCAGATCCAGGGCCAGGACATGCGGGGCAACGCGAACGTCATCAACGCGATGGTGCC
>CALMTJ010000144.1:544-1964 GCA_937872715.1 uncultured Methylobacteriaceae bacterium | reverse complement strand
CGCGGGCGGAGGCGAGGACGGAGAGATTTCGTTCCACGATCCGCTCGAACGGCCCCTGCGCGGCCCGGAACACCTTCAGCCGGTCCGGCGCGAAACGGGACAAGGCCACGAGATTCGCCCTGCAATCCTGGAGCGCCAGGAGGTAGGCGGCCGAGAGCTCCGCCTTGCGAGCCTCCGCCGCGAGCCCTTCACGGATGCGGCCGGAGGCGATGTGGAGCGTCTCCGCGTCGAGCACGAAGGCGAGCGCGTCCATCACCTCCGACAGGCGCGCGAGGAGCCGCTCGGCGTCCTCGCGCCCGTTGACAGGTGGAGCCGTCATCTCACCGCGTCCCGGAGGTGCCACCGGCGCCGCCTTCCTGAAGCTTGAGCATCTGCGCGTAGATCTGGTCGGAGATGCCGATCCCGCCGCTCTTCACGATCGACTTGGCATATTCCTTGGACATCATCGACTTGTAGACGGAGCCGCCCGTGCCGTTGTCGCCGAGCGGGCCTTCCTGGCCGATATTCTGCGTGAGCCGGTCCATCGAGTTCTCGAGGAACATGGTCTCGAAATCGTCGGCCGTCTTACGGGTGGCGTCCTTGGTCCCTGACGCGCCGTTCGGCGGGCTGGACGGGGAGCTCGCGAGCCCCTCCACGACGCTGGAGGCCAGGGACAGGCCCATCATGACGAGCGGTGCCACCATCACATCACCTCGATCTCTGCCTGGAGGGCGCCGGAGGATTTGATCGCCTGGAGAATGGAGATGAGGTCGCGCGGACCGATCCCGAGCGCGTTCAGCCCGTCCACCAATTCGCGCAGCGTCACGCCCTCGCCCACCACCGCGAGCTTGTTCTTGTCGCCGGTCTCGACCTTGACGTTGGTGCGCGGCACGACCGCCGTCACGCCGTTCGACAGCCCTTCCGGCTGGCTCACCTCCGGCCGCTCGGAGATGGTGACCGTGAGGTTGCCCTGGGCGACGGCCACCTGCGACACCCGAACGTCGCGGCCCATGACGATGATGCCGGACCTCTCGTCGATCACGATGCGGGCCGTCTGGTCGGGCTCGACGCGGAGCTGCTCGACCTCCGTCAGGAGCTGGATCATGTTCCCGCGATACTTCGCCGGGATGGCGATCGTGATGGTGCCGGGATCGGTCGGCTCGGCCGTGTCGGCGCCGAGGAAATCGTTGATGGAGGCCGCGACCCGCTTCGCCGTGGTCAGGTCCGGGTTGCGGAGGGACAGCCGGAGCGAGCGCTGCGCGTTCAGCTTGAACTCGACCTCGCGCTCGATCACCGCGCCGTTGGCGATGCGGCCGACCGTCGGGACGCCGCGGGTGACCTTGGCGGCGTCGCCCTCGGCCTGGAAGCCCGCGATGGCGACGGAGCCCTGCCCGACCGCGTAGACCTCGCCGTCCGCGCCGAGCAGCGGCGTCACGAGCAG
>CALMTJ010000144.1:0-534 GCA_937872715.1 uncultured Methylobacteriaceae bacterium | reverse complement strand
GCAGCGATTTCGAATCGCCCAGCGCCGACCCGGTGATGTCGAGCCGCGTGCCCTGCGAGGCGAAGGCCGGCAGGTTGGCGGTCACCATCACGGCCGCGACGTTCGCGGTTCGCAGCGTCGCGCCGCGGGTGTTCACGCCGAGCCGCTCCAGCATGGCGGTCAGGGATTGCTTGGTGAAGGGCGCGTTGTTCAGCGTGTCGCCCGTCCCGTTCAGGCCGACCACGAGTCCGTAGCCGACGAGCTGGTTCTGCCGCACGCCTTCGACCTGGGCGAGGTCCTTGATCCGCGAGGCGGCCCCGGCCGGCGCCGGGGCCAGCAGGAGCGCGCCGAGCGTCGAGAGGACGAGCCGCGAGAGGCGGAACAGGATTGGGAAAGAGCTCATGCGCGGGAGCCGGTGCGAGGCTCGTGCCAGTCAGAAAACCCGTCTAAGCGATTGATAGATCGAGCGTCGCCGCCGCCAAGGCGAAGTCGTTGCAGGCCGAAACCGGCCGGGTCGGCCGCTCGCCCGGCAGGAAGTGCCGGCCCGTTCATGAT
>CALMTJ010000143.1:744-3957 GCA_937872715.1 uncultured Methylobacteriaceae bacterium | reverse complement strand
GTGCGGCTCGTCCTCGGAGCGTTCCCCATGACTCTCACCCGTCGCGACGCCCTCGCCTGGTCCGCAGGCCTCGCGGCCGTCGCTTCCCGTGCGCATCCTCTCCTCGCGGCGGAGACGCCGAGGCGTGGCGGCATCCTGACGATGCAGGTGAGCGGCGAGCAGCGCATCCTCAACCCGGCCCTGCGGGCGTCGACCGGCGTCTACACCTTCACTTCCAAGATGATGGAGGCCCTGGTCGACCTGGACGAAGCCGGCAAGCCGGCGCCCGTGCTCGCGACGTGGTGGACGGCGACACCGGACGGCAGGACGATCACCTTCAAGCTGCGGGAGGGCGTGAGCTGGCACGACGGCAAGCCGTTCACGTCGGCGGACGTCCGCTACACGGCGCTCGCCATGTGGAAGAAGCACCTCAATTACGGCTCGCAGCTCCAGCAATACCTGGACGACGTCGAGACGCCGGACGCGGCCACGGCCGTGTTCCGCTACTCGCGCCCGATGCCGCTCGACCTCCTCCTGCGGGCCCTGTGCGACCTCGGCTACATCGCGCCCCGGCACGTCTTCGAGGGAACGGACCTTCTGGAGAACCCGGCGAACACGGCGCCGGTCGGGACGGGTCCGTTCAAGTTCGTCCAGTACGAGCGCGGGCAGTTCATCATCGTCGACCGAAACCCGAACTACTGGCGCAAGGACGTGCCCTATCTCGACCGGATCGTGTGGCGCTTCATCTCCGACAAGTCGGCGGCCGCCGCCGCGCTCGAGACCGGGCAGGTGCAGGTGTCGGATTACAACGGGTTGGCGCTGGCCGACCTCGACCGGCTGAAGAGCGACGGGCGCTTCACGGTGTCCAGCAGGGGGCTCGAGGCCAACGCCTTCAACAACACGCTGGAATTCAACACCCGCCGCAAGGAGCTCTCGGACGTGCGGGTCCGCCGCGCCATCGCGCACGCGATCGACGTGCCGTTCTTCATCGAGAACTTCATCTACGGCGAAGGCAAGCCGGCGACGGGACCGATCCCGTCGACCTCGACGGCGTTCTACCCGGCGGATTCGAAGCCGCCCTACACGCTGGACGTGAAAAGGTCCGAGGCGCTGCTCGACGAGGCGGGCTACCGGCGCGGCCCCGGCGGGATCCGGTTCGCGCTGAAGCTCGTGCCCATCATGAACGGCGAGGACGTGCCGCTGCTCGCGACCTTCATCCAGCAATCGCTTCAGCAGGTCGGGATCAGGATCGAGATCGTGCAGCTCGACATCGCGGGCGCGCTGTCCACCGTGTACCGCGACTGGAACTTCGACCTCGCCACCGGCTGGCATCAATATCGCGGCGACCCGGCCGTATCGACCTCCGTCTGGTACCGGTCCGGCTCGCCCAGGGGGGCGCCCTGGACGAACCAGTACGGCTGGCAATCGGACGCGGTCGACAAGCTGATCGACGAGGCCGCGAGCGAGATCGATCCGGCCAAGCGGAAGGCGCTCTACGGCCAGTGGGTGAAGGCCGTGAACGACGAGCTCCCGGTATGGATGATGACGGAGCGCACCTTCCTCGGCGTCACCAGCAAGACCGTCCGCAACGACCACAACACTCCGCGCTGGGGCTCGCAATCGGCCTACGACACCTGGATCGCCGGGTGATGACGGCCGCTTCGCGGCCCTCGCCCGCACGTCGTGCGTCCTTCGAGGCCCCGCCTTCGCGGGGCGCCTCAGGATGAGGAGGGTCGTGGCTTTCCCACCTCCTCATGCTGAGGTGCGAGGGCGCTGAGCGACCGAGCCTCGAAGCACGCACGACGATGACGATCCTCCTCCTCGCGCTCCGCCGCCTCGCCGCGAGCCTGCCGACGCTCCTCCTCATCCTGATCGGGCTGTTCCTGATCCTCCAGCTCGCGCCGGGGGACACGGTCGACGCCATGATGGCGCAGATGGGCGGGGGCGATCCGAACACGGCCCGCGAGCTCCGCCGGTTCTACGGCCTCGACGTGTCCGTGCCGGTCCAGCTCGCCCGCTACCTCGGCAGGCTCGTCCGGTTCGACCTCGGGCAATCTGCGATCTACGGCAAGCCCGTCGCCTCCGTCATCGCGGAACGGCTCCCGGTGACGCTCCTCCTGATGGGGACGTCGCTCTCCTTCGCCTTCGCGGGCGGCACCGCGCTCGGCGTGCTCGCGGCCCGGCGGGCCGGGGGATGGCCGGACACGCTGATCTCGACGCTCGGGCTCGTCGTCTACGCGACGCCCTCCTTCTGGTTCGGCCTGATGGGGATCGTCCTCTTCTCGGTCAAGCTCGGCTGGCTGCCGTCCGGCGGCTTCGAGGAGATCGGCCAGGGCTTGACGGGATGGGAGCGCGCGCTCGACGTCGCCGGCCATCTCGCCCTCCCGACGGCGACGCTCGCGCTCATCTTCCTCGCGACCTATCTGCGCGTCATGCGGACGGCCATGCTGGAGGTCATGGGTCTCGACTTCATCCGCACCGCGCGGGCCAAGGGACTCCGCGAGACCCGCATCGTCGTCCGTCACGGGCTCCGCAACGCGCTCCTGCCCGTCGTCACCCTGATCGGGCTCCAGGCCGGCACCATGCTGGGCGGCTCGGTGGTGGTGGAGAGCGTCTTCGCCCTGCCCGGCCTCGGGCGGCTCGCCTACGAATCCGTCGTGCAGCGCGACCTCAACACGCTGCTCGGCATCGTGTTCGTGTCGGCGCTCCTCGTGGTCGTCGTGAACTTCGCGGTCGACCTCGTCTACGCCCGGCTCGACCCGCGCATCCAGGCGGAAGGCTGAGGTGCCGGTGCTGCGCCGCTACCTGCGATCGACGCCGTCGATCCTGGGCGCCGGCCTCCTGGTCCTCGGCGTCGCGCTGGCGCTCTCCGCCTCCCTCGTCTTCCCCAAGGATCCGCTCGGCCTCGCCGGCCGGCCCCTGCAATGGCCCTTCGCCAACCCCCGCTTCCCCCTCGGCACGGACGCGACAGGACGCGACATCGCCGCGCAGATCTTCTACGGCGCGCGCGTGTCGCTCCTCATCGGCTTCGTCGCGACGCTGATCTCGATCGGCATCGGCATCTGCATCGGCGCCCTCGCGGGCTTCTACGGCGGCCGGGTCGACGGCGCCCTGATGCGGGTGACGGAGGCCTTCCAGACGCTCCCGAACTTCCTCCTGCTCCTCGTCTTCGTCGCGGTGTTCGGCTCGGACATCGCGACGGTGACGGTCGCGATCGGCCTCGTGTCCTGGCCG
>CALMTJ010000143.1:0-734 GCA_937872715.1 uncultured Methylobacteriaceae bacterium | reverse complement strand
GGAACCTGCTCGGCGCCGGCCGCAACGTGCTGCGCACGCAATGGTACGTCTCGGCCCTCCCCGGGATCGCGATCCTCGTCACCGTCCTCGCCGTCTCGCTCGTCGGCCAGGGACTGAACGACGCCCTCAACCCGCGCCTCGACCACGACGCGTGACGGATGGACCACACCATGACGCTCTCCCTCGATCACATCGTCATCTTCGTCTCCGATCTCGACGCGGCCGCGGCCGATTACGCGGCGCTCGGCTTCACCACGGTGTTCGGCGGAGACCATCCGGGCGGGATCACGCACAACGTGCTGGTCGTGTTCGCCGACGGCGCCTATCTCGAGCTGATCGCCTTCAAGAAGGCGAACCCGGACAACCGCTGGTGGGAGGTGGGCTCGAAGGCGGGCGAGGGCTTCGTCGATTACGCCCTCCTGCCGGGCGACGTTGCGACCGTCGTGGCCGAGGCGAATGCCCGCGGCCTCGACCTCGTCGGCCCGAGCCCGGGCGGACGCTCCCGGCCGGACGGCGAGCGGCTCGAATGGGAGATCGCGCGCTCGCCGGGCTCCGACGTGCCGTTCCTGTGCGGCGACATCACCCCGCGCCGGCTGCGCGTGCAGGAGGGCGAGGTGCGCCGCCATCCGAACGGCGTCACGGGAATCGCCTCGCTCACGGTCGCGGTGCGCGACCTCGACGTGTCCCTGCCGCGCTACGCCGCCTATCTCGGCAACGAGGTGATCGCACGCCCC
>CALMTJ010000142.1 GCA_937872715.1 uncultured Methylobacteriaceae bacterium | reverse complement strand
AGGCCGGATCGACCTCCACGTCCAGCCGGTGATGCAGCTCCCGCAGCGCCGGACGCGCTTCCACGAGGGGTTCGCCATCCTTCGTCCGTCGGACGCGGAGGTGCTGGTTCCGGACGAATACATGCCGGTGCTGGGCCGCCGGAACCGGCTTCCCTCCTTCGACCGGGCCGTCCTGACGGCCGCGCTCGGCAAGGCTGCCTCCGCCGGCATCGCGCTTCCCGTGAGCTGCGCCGTCTCGGCCCCGTCGCTCTCCGATCCGGACTTCCTGGACGGGCTCGACCGGTTGACGGCGTCGTTCCTGCCGGACGAGGCCCGCCTGATCCTGAGGATCGGCCGGGACGGCCTGGAACGTCTCGACCGCGCCGGCTCGACCGCCGCGCGGCTCGCCGGCCGTGGCGTCGCGCTCTCCGTCGATCTCGGCCAGGACGGGGCGATCGATCCCGCCGCCCTCGCCCGCTCGGGCGTGCGCTACGCCAAGATCGCCGCGGGCCGGCTGCTCGACGGTGCGGGAACGGACCTTTCGGAGCTTCCGGGACAGCTTGCCCGTTCCGGGATCGAGCTCGTCGCGGACGACGTGGAAGGCGAGGAGATCATCCCGGAGCTGATCGAGATGGGCGTCAGGCTGGCCCAGGGCTTCGCCTTCGCGATCCCGGCGCCGATGGACGCGCTCGCGGCGCGAGGCGCGGGCAGGTTCGAGTCTCCCGCCGCCGCTCCGTCCGAGCGGGAGACGCTGCTGAGCCTGCGCGATTACCTCCGGCACGCGCGCTGACCACCCTCCCTGGAAGGAGACCGCAGGTCCGGGGTGGGGTGAACCACCTCACCGGACGAACCACCGCCGCGCCTGCCATCCGCGGTCTCACACCACCCCGCCGGCTTTCCCGTTGATCCCGAATCGAGCCCGGGGCAGGCTCCTCCCCTCCCCGGGAGAGTGTTCTCCCGTCGCCAAGCCGCTCCCGGCGATTGACAGGGGACGGGCCGGTCCATAGCCGGGCGCGATGCCGTCCTCCGCAGCGTCCGCCCGCCATTCCGCCCCGCCGCCGCTCGAGGTGATCGCCGGGCTGGCGGCGGTGGCGCAGCGCTACGACCTTCTTCTGTGCGACGTGTGGGGCGTGCTCCACGACGGGATCACGGCCTTTCCGGCCGCCGGGGACGCGCTCCGCCGGTTTCGCGAGCGGGACGCGCGCGTCGTGCTCGTGTCCAACGCGCCCCGGCCCGGCTTCGTGGTGGCGGCCCAGCTCGATGCCTTCGGCGTGCCGCGAAGCTCATACGACGCCGTCGTCACCTCCGGCGACCTCACCCGCACGATCGTGGCCGGTCGCGGAGAAGAGCCCGTCTGCCATGTCGGGCCGGAGCGGGACGCCAGACTCTTCGAGGGGCTCGACGCCCGTTTCGGGCCGGCCGAGGAGGCCGGCTACGTCGTCTGCACCGGCCTCGTCGACGACGAGGCGGAGACGGTCGCCGATTACGAGGACCTTCTCGCCCGGATGAGGGCGCGGGACCTGTTCATGGTCTGCGCCAATCCGGACATCGTCGTAGAGCGCGGCCATAGGCTGATCCCTTGCGCGGGCGCGCTCGCGGCCGCCTACGAGGCGATCGGCGGCCGTACCTTCGCGGGCGGCAAGCCGCACAAGCCGATCTACGACGCCGCTCTCGCCCAGGGCGCGGAGCTGCTCGGACGGCCCGTCCGGCCGGGCCGGGTCCTGGCGGTCGGGGACGCGATCCGGCCGGCCGTGGCCGGCGGCCGCGCGGCCGGGCGGGACGTCCGCCGTGTCGCGCGGGGCCTCCACGCGGCGGAACTCG
>CALMTJ010000141.1 GCA_937872715.1 uncultured Methylobacteriaceae bacterium | reverse complement strand
CGCGGTACTGCGCGAGCTCGCCCTTGATCTTGCCGGCGACCTTCTTCATCGCCTTCGTTTGGGCGGCGGAGCCGACGCGCGACACGGAGAGGCCGACATTCACGGCCGGCCGGATGCCCTGGTAGAAGAGGTCGGTCTCCAGGAAGATCTGCCCGTCCGTGATCGAGATCACGTTGGTCGGGATATAGGCGGAGACGTCGTTCGCCTGCGTCTCGATGATCGGCAGCGCGGTGAGCGAGCCCGCCCCCATCGCGTCCGACATCTTGGCGGCCCGCTCCAGCAGGCGCGAATGGAGGTAGAACACATCGCCCGGATAGGCTTCGCGGCCCGGCGGCCGGCGCAGAAGGAGCGACATCTGCCGATAGGCGACGGCCTGCTTCGACAGGTCGTCATAGGTGATCATGGCATGCATGCCGTTGTCGCGGAAATACTCGCCCATGGCACAGCCCGCGAAGGGGGCAAGGAACTGCATCGGGGCCGGATCGGACGCGGTCGCCGCCACGATTATCGAGTATTCGAGGGCGCCGTGCTCCTCCAGCGTCTTCACGAACTGGGCGACCGTCGAGCGCTTCTGGCCGATGGCGACGTAGACGCAATAGAGCTTCTGCGCCTCGTCCGTTCCCGCGTTCAGCGGCTTCTGGTTCAGGATCGTGTCGAGCACGATGGCGGACTTGCCGGTCTGGCGGTCGCCGATGATCAGCTCGCGCTGGCCGCGGCCGATCGGGATCAGCGCGTCCACCGATTTGAGGCCGGTCGCCATCGGCTCGTGCACGGATTTGCGCGGGATGATCCCCGGCGCCTTCACGTCGACGCGCCGCTTCTCCGTCGCGGTGATCGGGCCCTTGCCGTCGATCGGGTTGCCGAGCGCGTCGACCACGCGGCCGAGCAGGCCCTTGCCGACCGGCACCTCGACGATCGCGCCGGTGCGCTTCACCGTCTGGCCCTCGGCGATCTCGCGGTCCGAGCCGAACACCACGATGCCGACATTGTCCTGTTCGAGGTTCAGCGCCATGCCCTGCACGCCGGATTCGAACTGCACCATCTCGCCGGCCTGGACGTTGTCGAGGCCGTAGCAGCGCGCGATGCCGTCGCCGACGGACAGCACCTGGCCGACCTCGCTGACGGCGGCTTCCGTGCCGAAATTCTTGATCTGCTCCTTCAGGATCGCCGAGATCTCGGCGGCGCGGATATCCATTACCGGGCCTCTTTCATCGCGATGCGTATCGAGTTCAGTTTCGTCTTGAGCGAGGAATCGACCATCCGGGAGCCGATCTTCACGACCAGCCCGCCGATCAGCGACGGGTCGACGGTCACCTTCACGTCGACATCCGCCCCGGCCATGTCGCGGAGCGCCGATCGGATCTCCGACAGGACCCGCTCGGAGGGCGGCTCGGCGACGGTCACGGTCGCGGCCACGATGCCCTTCGACTTGGCGACGAGCGCCCGGTAGCCGCGGATCATCTCGGGAAGGATGAAGAGACGGCGCTTGGAGGCGATCAGCCTGACCAGGTTCCCGGCGAGGCCGCCGATCCCGGCGCGGTCGAGGAGGGCGCCGATGGCCCGGGATTGCTCGGCGACGGTGAAGACCGGGTTCCTGATGAGGCGCTGGAGGTCCGCGCTCTCCGCCAGCATGGCGGCCACCGTGTCGAGGTCGCGGGACACCGCGTCGATCGCGTTCCCCTCGCGGGCGATCTCGAACAGGGCGGACGCGTAACGGCCGGCCACGCCCGATACGCCAGGAGCCTCGCCTTTGCCTGCTTCAGCCACCTGCCACTCGTCCGTTGCCAGCGGTAGGCCGTCGCGTCTCGCGCGCGCCCTCCCGGTCAGGTCTGGGGTCTTGCCGGCGGACCGGCCCGGACGGGCCCCACCAATGCGGCCCGTGCGTAGCATGCTGCGCGCGAGCCGTGCAAGGCAACGGGCCGTACAGGCGCAACGGGGCGGAAACAAAGGTGCGCGGGGTCGACATCACCCCGCAACGGCGAGGGCCGAAACGGCTCGCGACAGCGGAGCTTTCCCCCATGGTCGCGCACATCATCCCGTCCCTTCTCGGCATCGTGGCCCCCCTCATGGGGGTCGGCTGGCTGCTGGCGCACGGCGTCTGAACGGCCGCGGCCTCACCTTCGGACATTCCGCCATGGAGGGCGACATGCGTCTCGTCACTGCCGGCACGGGTTTTCTCCTGGCCGTGATCTTCTCGGCCGCGGGCGGCCCCTCCTTGTCGTCCATCGTGTTCTCGCCTGAAAGCCGCACGACGGAGCTCGTCGGCCGGGCGTGCCAAACCGAGCTCGTCTCGCCCGAGCTCGGCCGGTCGGCCGAGCAGGTGAAGCGCTGCCCGGGTCTCGGAGGCGCCCGGGTGGTGGTCTCGACGGACAGCGCCAACGTCTCCGTCGGCTTCGAATGGTCCGGGACGGAGAAGGCGGAGGACGTCGTCCGCAACTGGAGCCTCGGCTCGCGGCTCGAATGGCGCGGTTCGCGCTCGGCCCGCGGCTTCGAGCCCTACGCGGCCACGATCCGGGTCCTGTTCAACGACGCCTCGTCCCCGGGGCGCGACCGGCCGGTGCTCGCCGTGATGCGGGTGAAGCGGGGCGAGAGCTGCGTGATCGCGCTCGCCGACATCGCGGCGAACCCGGACGCCTACGAGCTGGGGCGGCGGGCGGCGGACGAGAGGGCTCGAAGCTTCGCCTGCGGCCGCGACACGGCGCGGGTGCTGGGTACGCCCACGCAACGCGTGTCGGAGCTCCCCGCGCGACTCTGACGCTCCCGGCCGGCGCCCCCCGATGGCGTCCGGCGGCCCGGGCGGGTATCGACCGGCGGGTGGACGACGACGGAACCAGGATCGCGACCGTGCCGGGCGGGGGAGGGGCGAGGCTCGACCGTGCCCTCGCCGAGATGTGGCCGGACCTGTCGCGAAG
>CALMTJ010000140.1:4654-8713 GCA_937872715.1 uncultured Methylobacteriaceae bacterium | reverse complement strand
TCAAAATCCGGTTCCGCAAGGAGTGTCGGTTCGACCCCGACCACCCGCACCAAATACGAGTGGCAGGAGAGTGGTAACTGCTTAGTCTTGAGACTGGGCACTCATGGACACTAATGACAAAATATGTTCTGGCTGTGTTTTTCTCCTAGACATCAACTATTTACAATGGGTGGTTCCTCACTCGATTGCGAGCTTGGTCAAGTCCTGACGTCCTGACGAGCTCTGTCTACCAGGGCGACAGGTGAGACAGCGCCATTCGCGGGGGGTACACTCCTCGTAGGAGCGAACCCGCCATGAGACTCGGCTACGCGATCCTCTACGTTCCTTCGGTCCCTGATACGATCACGTTCTACGAGGCGGCCTTCGGCTTGGAAGGCTGGATGGTGACGGAGGGCGGCGAGTATGGCGAGCTCAGGACCGGATCGACCAAGCTCGCCTTCGCCAACGAGAGCTTCGCCGCCGGGCTGGCCGGCGTGCCGTTCGAGGCCGCCGCGCCGTCCAAGTCCGCGCCTCCGATCGAAATCGGCCTGGTCACCGATGAGGTCGAGGCGGCGTACCGGCGGGCGGTCGACGCCGGCGCGCAGCCGGTGAAGGCGCCCGAGCGCAAACCCTGGGGGCAGCTGGTGGGCTACGTCCGCGACAATAACGGCTTCCTCGTCGAAATCTGCTCGCCGATGCCCGACTGACCGGCATGGCGACTCGCCCCGAAACGGTCGACTACATCTTAGGACAAGCGTCGGGCGGCTTGACGGTCGCAGCGCGCAAGATGTTCGGCGAGTACGCGCTCTATGCCGATGGCAAGCTCGTCGCGCTGATCTGCGACGACCAGCTCTTCGTGAAGCCCACCGCATCCGGCCGCGCCTTTATCGGCGTCGTCACCGAGGCTGCGCCGTACAAGGGTGCCAAGCCGAGCTTCCTGATCGAAGGCGACAGGCTTGAGGACGGCGACTGGCTCGCGGAGCTGGTCCGGGTGACCGCCGACGGCCTGCCTACGCCGGTCAGGAAGACGTCCAGGCACAAGCCGGGCGTAGCGCCTTGATCGGAGACCTCGGCGCGGCTGACCTGCCTGCCGTCAAGCGCGTCATCGTGTATGTCTGGCTCGTTAGTACCGAAACGAGGACTTGCCAACGCTGTTGGCTCCGAGATCCTTCTTTAACGGCGTCGTCTTACCGAGATAAGCCGGATCATGCGGCGGGATGGTAGCTCTTTTTGTGTAAGTCTCCGACGTCCAGATTTATACTTACGGTTCGGCTCGGCGACCGCTCACGGTGGTGCGGCCAGTCGGTCCGCGAGGCGCAAGGCCGCCATCATCAGCATCATGGTCGGGTTGGCGCCGCCGCCCGTCGGGAAGGCGGAGGTCGCGGCGACGCTGAGGTTCGGGACGCGGAACGCGCGGAGGTCGGCATCCACCACGCCCTCCGCGGGATTCCGCCCCATGCGGGTCGAGCCGCCAGGATGGTAGATCCCGCCGCCATCCGCCATCTCGGCCTCCGCCTCCCCGGCCGGTCGCCTCCGGATCGTGCCCAGGCGCGAGAGCGCCGACCGCGTCCAGAACCCGGCGAAGAGGTCGCCCGATCTCGTGAGCCGCGCCTGATCGTCCCGGTCCACGCTCCAATCGATCGCGGCGAGGGGCTGACCGTACCGGTCGCGCCTCTCGGTCGAGAGAAGGATCCGGTTCTCGGCGCGCGCCGCCTGCTCCACCACCATGTGGAGCTCGATCTCGGCATCGCTCGGGTAGAGGAGCCTGTGCTCGCGCAAGCGCCACCAGACCGCTCGCGCCAGCCAGGGCGTCTCGCGCGCGAGCGGCAGGAGCAGCGTGAGCCCGGGCAGGCGCCGTTGCTGGAGGAAGCGGAACACGTCCCGGAGCGCATCGAAGCCGCTGCCGCCGCGGCTCGCGAAGGCGATGTGGGCGAAGCCCGCCGGAACCTGGGCGCGCACGGCGGCGGCCTCGCTCGGCTCGAAGCGCAGGTTGCGCATGCCGCCGCCTTCGAACCGGAAACCCGCGACGCGGTTCAGCGCGGTCCGGTCGCGGGGCTCGATCGACGCGACCCGGACGGAGAGATGGTCGTGGAAGTAGCGGCCGAGCACGCCGTCGGGCGCGAAGATCCGGTCGTCCGCCTGCCGGTCGGCGAGCAGCATCAGCCGCGTGGTCTCGATCGCGCCGGCGGCGATCACCACCTCGCGCGCCGAGACCGTCAGGCGGCGACCGTTCGGCGCGCAGGCCGTCACGCTCGCGACGCGCCCGCCGGGCGAGAAGGAGAAGGTCTTGGCCGTCGCGTCCAGCCAGATCTCGGGGCCGTCTTCCGCCCGTAGGGCCGGGTCGAGGAGCATCGCGACGTTGCGTCGCTTGAAGGCGGGCCATTTGGCCAGCCGCGGGATGTATGTCGGCGGCGACCCGTCGAGTGTCGGCGCGAGATCGGGCGCCTCGTAGGGTCCGGCGGCCAGCCCGAACATCGCCTCGATCTCGGGGAGGTAGCGGATCAGCTCGGCCCGCGAGACGGGCCAGCCGTCGCCCTCCTCCGCCATGTCGGCCGCCAGGAACGGGATCATCGCGCCGCCCCAGAGCGTCGAGGTGCCGCCGAGGCAGCGCGCCCGCCCGTGCTCCGCGCCCCGGTACACGGATCGCAGATGGACGACCTCGTTCAGCGGGTGCGTTTCCCCGTCCTGCCGCCGCCCGCCGGATTCGGTGACGACGACGCGGAGCCCGCGCCGGCGGAGGCGGGTCGCGACCAGCAGCCCCGCGATGCCGGCGCCCACGACATGGACGTCGGCCGCGACGCTCCCGTCCGTCTCGGCTTCGAGGAGCGAGCGGATCATTCGAGCGCGGCCAGGGTCGCGTATTGCCGCATCCGGTCGGGGCGGCCCGTGCTGACGATCACCGCGCCGGAGAGGTTGCGCCGGAGGGCGCCGGCCAGGATGGCGGGCACGTCGACCCTGCCGTGGCGCCGCCTGGCATCGGAGACGTAGCCGTAGGTGATCTGGAACGGCCGGCCGTGGGCGGCGAGCACGTCCGCGTCCCGCCCCTCCAGGCTGTCCGTCGTCTGGACGACGTCGACCAGCCGGGTCGGCGATGCCAGGAAGGGCGCGAGGCGCTCCGCATCCGCCGCGATGCCGAAGCGGCCGACGCGACCGGCCGTCATCTCCGTCTCGAGCCAGCGCAGCCACTCGTCGGTGTTCAGCGTCCCGAAATCCGGCTCGTGCAGCATGTAGAGATCGATCCGCTCGCGCCCGAGGCGGCGCAGGCTGCGGTCGAGCGCGCCCCGCGCCCGCCCGACAGACCAGTCGCGTTCGGGTGCCGAGATCGCCGGGAACAGGCGACCGGCCGCCTTTCGCGCGAACACGAGCGCGCCGGGCTGGCGCTCGCCGCCCGGCGGGTAGAGACCGACCTTGGTCGTGACGGTCGCGTCCGGGTTCCGGGCGAGCAGCGCCCGGAGGTCGCGTTCGGCGATGCCGAAACCGTAGAGGGGCGCGGTGTCGAAATGGGTGAGGCCGTGGTCGTAGGCGGCATCGAGCACCCGCCGGCGCGCGGCGCGCGAGCCGACGTTGAAGAGGCTCGCCGTCCCGAAGATGAACCGCGGAACGGCCATGTCCGTCCCTGGAAGTATGACGCGCCGCATGCCGTCCCCGTCCCGCCGCCTCCCGTGTAGCCGCGCTTTGATAACGCCGCGTCAAGTGCCGACGGCTCCCCGGACACGCCGCTCCGCGTTCCGTCGCGCGCCGGCCGGTGGCATAGGGAGCGGCCGGTCGCGGCGGCCCGCCCCGGCCGCGTCCAGACGGCGTTCGATCAGGAGCGGCCCCATGCTCGTCCGGCTTTCCACCTTCGCCGTTCTCGTCCTCGTCGCGGGCGCCGGCATGGCCCCGCCCGCCCTTGCCATGTGCGGCGGCAACCTGCTCCTGACCTGCCCTCCCCGGACCGCGTCCGCGGCACCGACCGGGACGGCCAAGCGGCGCCACCCTCCGCGCGCCAGGAAGTCGCCGGCCGCCCGGTGAGCTATGCTTCGCGTCTCGGAGCTTTCAACAAAACCGGCTGAATATCTGCCGGTCCGTCATGGCCGGGCT
>CALMTJ010000140.1:3756-4644 GCA_937872715.1 uncultured Methylobacteriaceae bacterium | reverse complement strand
GCCGGGCTTGGCCCGGCCACCCACGAAGGACGCGGCCGCGAGCGAGCGCGTCGGCGTCACGGCCCCGGACGGACGTGGGTGGCCGGGCCGAGCCCGGCCAAGACGCGTCGGTGGTCATCGGATCCTGTCAGGCGCCTTCGACCTCGTGGTCGGAGAACGCGGCGGGTCGCATGCCGCGACGGCCGGTCGTTAGCGCGGCGTCAACCCTCATCCGTCCAAATGCCGCCCATCGATTTGTCGCCAACGGGATTCCCGTCGATGCCGCGTTTCTGCGAGTGGACACAACCGGCCCGGCTCTTCTTCTGGCCGGGCTTCGAGGGCAGCGAGGAGGGAGAGACCTACCCCAACCTCTGGGACGCGCTCGCGGCCGCCGCGGAGGGCGACGCCGCGACGGCCTGGATCGTCACCCAGGAGGGCCGCATCCTGTCGCCGCGCGCGATCCGCGAGATGCGGGCCGACCCGCAGCCCCGCCCCGGGCGCCGCGAGACGCCCGCGCGCCCGTTCTTCTCCTGGAAGCGGGCCGCCTGAGGCCGGATCAGCGCGGCGCCTGGAGGAAGCGGACGGGCGCGTCCTGCCTGTCCTCGAACACCCCGGCCGTCAGCTTCCCCCCGTAGACGGCGGCCGTGTCGATGTTGACCCGGTAGCGCCGCACGTCCGGCTCGCCGCTCTGCCGGGGCGTGTGGCCGTGCACGACGTATTTCCCGAAATCGTGGTCGACGGACAGGAACGCTTCCCGGATCCAGAGCCGGTCGAACTCGTCCTGGTCCCGCCGCGCGCGGGCGGGGTTCAGCCCCGCATGGACGAAGCAGCGATGCTCGTCCTCGAAGGAGGTCGGCAGCGCTTTCACCCAGGCGACAACGTCGGCCGGCAGCGCCTCGACGCTCGGCA
>CALMTJ010000140.1:0-3718 GCA_937872715.1 uncultured Methylobacteriaceae bacterium | reverse complement strand
CGCCGTTGAAGATGAAATTCGCCACCATCCCGGGATCGGAGAGCGCCCGCAGCAGCAGATCCTCGTGGTTGCCCATCAGGCAGACGACGTCTGCGCCCTCCTCGTCCTGCAGGTCCCGCAGGAGGCCGATCACCCCCGCGCTGTCCGGGCCGCGGTCGATGTAATCGCCGATGAAGACGAGCCGGTGCGGTGCGCCCGCGGCATCGGCCTCGATCTGGGTCAGGACGTCCACGACATGGGTAAGGCAGCCGTGGATGTCGCCGATCGCGTAGGTGAGCATCGCGGGCGGGCTCAGATCAGATGGACGCTGTGCGGGGCGAACAGCCCGATCGCCAGCATGACGAGACCCCCGACGCCGAGCGCCGCGGCCGCCCAGGCGAGCGCCGCCCTGCCGGTGATCAGCATGGCGGAGGCCAGCACGATGCCGATCTGGAAGGCGGCGGAGCCGATCTCGTGATGGTGGTAGCGTGCGAGCGCGGTGTCGCGGCGCGCCTCCGCCTGCCGGGCACGCGCGGAGAGCTCGCGGCGGCCCTCGCCCGTCGCGGGCTCGCTGTCCCAGCGCGCGACGGTCTTCGTCCAATCGTCGATGGCAGCCTTGTAGGCGTCGCCCTTGGCGACCTCCGGCTGGCCGGAGGCCAGGATCTCGGCCGTCGTCGTCCCGGTCCGCAGGGTCGTGATGCGGATCGTCTTCGCCTGGAAGAAGGCCCAGAGGTTCGAGGCCTCGATGTTCTCGCCGAGCGCCGCGGTCTGGGCGCTCTTCGCCAGCGTCTCGCCGAAGGCCAGGAACAGCGCCAGCACGGCGATCAGGAGCGCGATCGTCTTGTTGGAGCCCTCGTGGGCGCCGTGCCCATGACCAGCGGACATCGTCCTCTCCGTTTTGCCAGGATGCGGAGGCGCTTACGTGGTTTCGCCGGGCTTGGGAACGGCCCCGAGCGCGGCCGCGATCTCGCCCGCCGCGCGCTCCCCCTCCTCCCATGCACCACCGGCCGTGCCCCACAGCGAGCGGGAACGCGCCTCCCCGCCGAACCAGACGCGGGCGCCGAGCGGCCGCGAGATCACGTCGCGCGCCGCGGTCCGCCCGGGCGGAACGACCGACCAGGAGCAGAGCGAGTGGGGATCGTGCCGCCAATCCGTCACGTGCAGGACCCGCAGGGTGCCGAGCGCCCGGGCGCCGAACGCGTCCCGGAGGAGATCGCGGGCGAAGCGTGCGACCTCCGCGCCCCCCCGCAGGCTGGACAACGTCGCGTGGTCGAGTTCGAGGTAGTGGAACGGAGCCCGGTCCATACCGGTGAGGAGCGCGGCGTCGAACCGCCGGCCGATCAGCTTGGTCAGCCGGTCCGCGCCCGCGAAGGGGGAGCCCGGCCAGTTCAGGACCACGTGCTCGTAGCTGCCCGGCAGGAAGGCCGAGAGGGCGTCGGCGACGTCGTCCGGCAGCCCCGGATCGAAGCGGATCGCGCCTGCGGCGAGGACCGGCACGGGGACCGTGACGAGCACGGCCCGGGCTTTGACGGGACCGCCGGCCGTGTCGAGCGTCACGCCCGGGCCCGACCATCCGACCCGGTGCACGGGGCAGCCGAGCGCGGCGGGAAGTCCGGAGGCGAGACGGGCCAGGTACGCGCCGTAGCCGCCGCGGATGAAGTAATTGTCGCCGAACTCGTCGCTCGGGAAATCCTGGACGCTCACCTCCCGGAGCGGGCGCCCGCTGATCAGCGCCATGGTGGCCTCCGTGGCCTTGCGCCATCGCCCGAGCGGCGGCAGGGCGGAGGCGAGCGGCCTGTCAGCCGGTTCCCGGGCCGCGCCTGCGAAGGAAAGGTCCGTGCGCCCGAACGCCGTGCCGTAGGATCGCCGCTCGGCCGCCGTGGCGGGGCGGCCATCGACGAAGAGGTTGCCGCGACGGGTCGTCCGGCGGAGCAACTCGCCCCGCCTGCGGCCGAGGGTGACCATCGGGTTGAGGTCGCCCGCATGGAGCCAATGCGCGCCGAGATCGACGGGATGGCCTGCGAAGGCGGCCGTGACCGCCCGTCCGCCAACCCGGTCGCGCGCCTCGAAGATCGCGGCCCGGAGCCCGAGTTCCCGGCACCGGCGGGCCGCCGCGATCCCGGCCGCGCCGCCGCCCACGATCGCGACGTCGAGAGCGCCGGGATACGGGAGCAGGCGTGGACGGGATATGGGGACGATCAAGGCGTGCCGCGTGCGGGTCGTGGGCCGTCGCCTTACACCGGCCGCGAACGAATCGCCTAAGCTCTCCCCTGATGATCACCGATGTCGTGCCCTCGGCGCTCGCCGCCTTCCGGCAGCTCGCCTCGCCCGAGCTCCGGCAGCTCCTGTGGCGGACGCTCGGGATGACGCTGCTCGGGCTCGGGCTCGTCTGGTGGGCGCTGACCCGGGGGATCTCGGCCCTCCTCGCCTCGCACCCCCTGAGCGCGGGCTACCCGATCGTGGACGGCGCCCTCGTGTTCCTGGCCGGGGCCGGCCTGTTCGTCGGCTTCCTCTACATCCTGCCGGTCGTCTCCGCCCTCGTGGCCGGCTTCTTCCTCGACGACGCGGCGCTCGTCGTGGAACGCACCGACTTCCCGGCCGACCTGCCGGGCCGTCCGATGTCGCTCGGGACCTCGATCGGCTACGGGTTGCGCTTCGCCGGGCTGGCGCTGCTGGTCAACGCGGCCGCGCTGGTTCTCATCCTCGTGCCGGGCGTGAACCTCGTCGCGTTCTTCGGCGCGAACGCCTACCTGCTCGGCCGCGAATATTTCGAGATGGCGGCCATCCGCTTCCATCCGGCGGCGGAGGCGGCGCGCCTCCGGCGCGAGAACCGCGCGACGGTGCTGCTCGCCGGCGCCGCGATGGCCGGGCTGATGCTGATCCCGATCGTGAACCTCGTCACGCCCTTGTTCGGAATCGCGCTCATGGTCCATGTCCATAAGCGGATCGGGGGCGGCCGCGTCCTCGTCCGGTCCCCCGAACGCCGAACGCAGGTGTCGTGATGCCGTCCAAGCTCGACCAGTTGAGGACGATGACGGCCGTCGTCGCCGATACGGGCGACGTCGAGGCCGTACGGCGCCTCGCACCGCAGGATTGCACCACCAATCCGAGCCTCCTGCTCAAGGCCGCACAGGGGCCGGACGGCGAGGCACTCGTTTCGCGCGTGCTCCGCTCCGGCAAGGGCGGCGCCGACGGGGAGACGGCCGCGATCGTGGCGGACCGGATCGCGGTGGCGGTCGGGGCGGAGCTCGCCGCGATCGTTCCCGGCCGGGTGTCGACGGAGGTCGATGCCGACCTCTCCTTCGACACGGCGTCCACCGTCGCGACGGCGCGCCGGATCATCGCGGATTACGAGGCGATGGGCGTCGGGCGCGACCGCATCCTGATCAAGATCGCGGCCACCTGGGAGGGGATCAGGGCGGCGGAGATCCTTCAGGGCGAGGGGATCGACTGCAACCTCACCCTCGTCTTCTCGCCCGTCCAGGCCATGGCCTGCTCCGATGCCGGCGCCTTCCTGATCTCCCCCTTCGTCGGGCGGATCCTGGACTGGCACGTGAAGGCCGGCGGCGGCCCCTACGCCACGGAAGACGACCCGGGCGTCGTCTCCGTCCGGTCGATCCACGCGGCGTTCAAGGCCCATGGCAGCCGGACGGTGGTGATGGGCGCCTCGTTCCGAAACGCGGGCGAGGTCGAGGCGCTCGCCGGATGCGACCGGCTCACCATCTCCCCCGCCCTCCTC
>CALMTJ010000139.1:332-10015 GCA_937872715.1 uncultured Methylobacteriaceae bacterium | reverse complement strand
GAGGAGCGCCAGGCGGCCTTCGCGGCATTCGCGGAGCCTTCCGCCGACAGCCGCGCCGGCCCGGATGGCCCGGAGCCCGGCGGCGCGCCGCTCGGCGCCGCCCGGGCGCAGCTCCACGAGACCTACATCCTGGCGCAGACGAGCGACGGCCTCGTCATCGTCGACCAGCACGCGGCCCACGAGCGTCTCGTCTACGAACGGCTGAAGCAGGAGCGCGCCGAGGCCGGGATCGCGACCCAGCCGCTCCTCGTCCCGGAGGTGGTGGAGCTGGACGGGAGCGACGTCGCCCGCCTGGTGGAGGACGCGGAAAATCTTTCCTCGCTCGGCCTCGCCCTCGAGCCCTTCGGGCCGGGCGCCGTCCTGGTCCGGGAGGTGCCGGCGCTCCTGAAGCCCGGCTCGGTCTCGGCCCTCGTCCGGGACGTCGCCGATGCCCTGGCGGAGGGGCGGGCCGGCGCGGCTCCGCTCGCGGCGCGGCTCGATGCCGTCCTGTCCCGCATGTCCTGCCACGGCTCAGTCCGGGCGGGGCGACGCCTCGCCGCGCCGGAGATGAACGCGCTTCTCCGCGAGATGGAGCGCACCCCCCTCTCCGGCCAGTGCAACCATGGCCGGCCGACCTGGGTGGAGCTGAAGCTCGCCGATATCGAGCGGCTGTTCGGCCGGAGGTGACGGGTGCACAGGAACGAGATGGACCAGGAGCGAGGAGAAGGATGATGGCCGGAAAGCTGACGACCTGCTTGTGGTTCGACCACGGCGAAGCCCGGAAGGCGGCGGAGTTCTACGCGGAGGTCTTCCCCGACAGTCATGTCGACGCCGCCGTGACGGCACCCGGCGACTTCCCGGACGGCGCGGAAGGGGTCGAGCTGACGGTGGAGTTCACCGTGCTCGGCAGGCCTTTCGTGGGGCTCAACGGCGGTCCGCGCTTCAAGCCGAACGAGTCGGTCTCATTCGTCGTCGAGACGCAGGATCAGGCCGAGACGGACCGGTACTGGAACGCCATCGTCGGTCACGGCGGCGCGGAATCCGCCTGCGGCTGGTGCAAGGATCGCTGGGGCTATTCATGGCAGATCACGCCCCGCCAGCTGTTGGAAGGGATCGCCGATCCCGACCGGGCGGTCGCGAAGCGCGTGTTCGAGGCGATGATGACGATGGGGAAGATCGACGTGGCGAGGATCGAGGCCGCGCGGCGCGGCGAGGGCTGACGAGCGACGGGCGAGGGAGGCCTCCGTCGGCGGTGGCGCCTGCTGGCCTTCGGCGAAGTCCGGCGCTCGCGGCTCCGCTGAGGGCGGCCATGCCTGGCCGGCCGGGCCGCGTATCAGGCAGGTGGTCCCGCCGATAGAGGCGAACGGTCACGGCCTCTTCGCCCGTTGCCGAAGGTTCGCCGGGCGCGTAATTTCGACGCGCTTCGGGATGGAAGCTCGGGGGGAGGGAAGCCATGGCTTGGACACGCTGCCCTCGCCCTATTATCCAAGGCGAGCCGCAGACCATCGCGAGCATGTGCTGGTTCGCCTGCTACACGATGATGTTCCGCTGGATGGGCAAGCCGGAAGCGGAGATCAAGCCGTTCATCTGGTCGACGCTGAAGGATGCCGGGATCGACGTCGACGACGCGAAACAGACCGGGCTGAAGCTGAAAGACAACCTGAAGGCTGCAAAGGCGCTCGGTCTCGGCGCGTGGGGCTATGGGCAGCCGGTGACGGAAGGGGACTTGCGCGAGCTGCTGGCCCACAGCCCGGTCTGGGCGACCGGCCAATGGTTCGACAATTCCAACCACGTCTACGTCATCGTCGGCGTGTCGGAGGGCGAGGTGGAATATTACGACCCCTGGTACGACGTCGGCCCGGACGAGGCGTATGGCAGCCACAAGACGACGTTGAAATGGGTGCTGAACGGCGACGGCGGGCTGCGAAAGGGGCTGACCCACACGTTCCGATGGTACCCCCTTCAAGTCGTGAAGACCTGAATGGACGAAGATCCGGCGGCGGGTGGTCCAAGGTCCTGGTCGTCCTCGGGCCGCCAACGGAGCTGGATGAAGGCGCGGCGAGCGTCCCGGACGAGTCCGCGACCTCGCCTCGCCCGGGTCGGGAGAGTTTTGGCGCCGAGGAACGAGGGCTTCCGCTCCGTTACCCCTCGTGCGGGGACAGGACGTGGATGACGCGGCTCGCCAGCATGTCGCGGGTGCGGGCGCCGTAGGCCAGCATGTGGGGAGCGGCCGCGTGCGCCTTCAGCGCGTCGGCGCTCGCCCATCTCTCGACCGCCACGAAGGTGTCGGGGCCGAACTCGGTCGCGAAGGGGAGCCCGCCCGTATCCACGGCCGGGCCGTAGGCGAGGCAACCGTCCTCGGCCAGCACGGCCGGGATGTTGGCGTGGAACTCCCGCAGCACGGCGTCGCGCTGCCCGGGCTTGGCGGTGATGATCGCCAGCACGTGGATCATGGTCGTGTCTCCCTCGACGGAACGGCTTTAGGCGCGGGAGCCGGCGCTCTCAAGCGGAGAGGCGATCGCGCGGCATAGCCCATCGGCTGACTTGGGTTGCGGCTCCAGGCAGGATAGGCGGGGCGGACGCCCGGAAGCGGCGCGCCGGAGAGGAAGCGTGTTCTACCGCGAGGCCGGGCAGTTCAAGACGAGCTACGGGTCGGACATGGCGGTGTTCCCGCTCCGGGAGGACCGGATCGGGATCGCGGCGATCCTCCTCGTCGCGTTCCTGGTCCTGCCGGTGTTCGGCTCGGATTTCCTCCTCAACGTCGTGATGGTGCCGTTCCTGGTCTTCGCGCTGGCGGCGATCGGTCTCAACATCCTGGTCGGCTATACCGGGCTCCTGTCCCTCGGCACGGCCGGTTTCATGGGGGTCGGCGCCTATGGCTGCTACAAGCTGACCGGCGCCTTCCCGGGCGTGAACGTCCTCGTCTGGATCCTCGTCTCCGGGCTCTTCTCGAGCGGGGTCGGCGTCGCCTTCGGGCTGCCGTCGCTCCGCATCAAGGGCTTCTACCTGGCGGTCGCGACGCTGGCCGCGCAGTTCTTCCTGTCCTGGTGCTTCACCCGCCTGCCCTGGCTCGTGAACTACAACGTGTCCGGCGCGATCGAGGTGCCGACCCGCACGCTGTTCGGCCTGCCGGTGACCGGCCCCAACGCGGCGCCGGCGACGCGCTACCTCGTCACCCTCTCCGTGGTGACCCTGCTGACGACCGTCGCGTCCAACCTCGTCCACGGCCGGGTCGGCCGGAGCTGGATGGCGGTGCGGGACATGGACATCGCGGCCGAGCTCATCGGCATCCGGCTGCTCCCGACGAAGCTCCTCGCCTTCGCGGTCTCGTCCTATATCTGCGGGGTCGCCGGCGCCCTGATGGTGTTCCTCTGGTACGGCTCGGCGGAGCCGGAGGTGTTCGGCATCGACCAGTCCTTCCTGCTCCTGTTCATGGTGATCATCGGCGGGCTGGGCTCCATCCTGGGCTCCTTCTTCGGCGCGGCCCTGATCTACCTCCTGCCGATCGGATTGCGGGCGCTGTTCCCGGCCGTCGGGCTCACCGTGGCGCCCTCGACGGTCGAGCACGTCACCTTCATGGGGGTCGGCGCGCTCATCATCCTGTTCCTGATCCTCGAGCCGCACGGGCTCGCGCGCCTCTGGCAGACCGCGAAGCAGAAGCTCAGGGTCTGGCCGTTCCCGTATTGAACGGGTCCCCTCCGACGGGCAGGTCCGGCCGCGACTAAAGTCGGGGGCGTCAACGCGGCCGCCATCGCCGATGAATGAGGCAGAGCGCCGCCTCGAAATCCGCCCGAGCGGATTGCGGCCGTCATGTCGGAGGAAACGATGCTGAAACGCCTTCTCGCCTGCGGGGTCGCGGCCGCGATCCTCGCCGGGGCCTCCCTCCCGGCCGCCGCGCAGGATTCCATCTACGTCCCGCTCTTCACCTACCGGACCGGGGCCTTCTCGGGCTCCGGGATCTTCATCGCGAACGGCATGCGGGACTACCTCCTCATGCTGAACGAGCGCGACGGCGGCATCGGCGGGGTGAAGCTCGCGGTTGAGGAATGCGAGACGGGATACGACACGAAGAAGGGCCTCGAATGCTACGAGGCCGTGAAGGGCAAGAACCCCGTGATGGTGAACCCCTGGTCGACCGGCACGACCCTGCCGCTGATCCCGCGGGCCGCCGTCGACAAGATCCCGATCCTGTCCATGGCCTACGGGCTCTCGGCCTCGGGCGACGGGGCGCGCTTCCCGTGGATCTTCAACCCGCCGAACACCTATTGGGACGGGGCGGCCTCCATCGTCAAGTATATCGGCGAGCAGGAGGGCGGGCTCGACAAGCTCAAGGGCAAGAAGATCGGCTACATCTACCTCGATGCCGGCTTCGGAAAGGAGCCGATCCCGCTGCTCGAGCAGCTCGCCAAGGATTACGGCTTCGAGCTCAAGATGTACCCCGTGCCGGCGACCGACATGCAGAACCAGTCGTCGCAATGGCTGGGAGTGCGCCGCGACCGGCCGGACTACATGGTGATGTACGGCTGGGGCGCCCTCAACCCGACGGCCGTCAAGGAGGCCGTGAAGATCAATTACCCGATGAAGAAGTTCATCTCCGTCTGGTGGCCCTCGGAGGACGACGCCCGCGGCGCCGGCGACGGGGCCAAGGGCTTCAAGACCCTGAACTGGCACGGGGTCGGCACGGGTTACCGGGCGCTCGCCGACATCGACAAGTTCCTCATCGGCACGGGCAAGAGCCAGACCCCGAAGGAGCAGCTCGGGCAGGTCCTCTACATGCACGGCATCTACAACTCGATGCTCATCGCCGAAGGGATCGCCACCGCCCAGAAGGTGACGGGGAAGAAGGCCGTGACGGGCGAGGACGTCCGGCGCGGGCTCGAGGGCCTCGACATCTCGGCCGCCCGCATGAAGGAGCTCGGGCTCGAAGGCTTCGCCGAGCCGCTCAAGCTGTCCTGCACGGACCATAACGGCCACAAGGCGCTGTTCCTCCAGGAATGGGACGGGACCCGCTACGTGAAGACGTCCGACGCCATCAACCCGGCGCCGATCAAGGTCGAGCAGCTGCAGGAGGACGCGGCCAAGGACTACGTGGAGAAGAACACGGGCTGGCCGAAGCGGACGGAGAGCTGCGACAAGAGTTCGTAGGGCCGTTCGGATGGCCGCGGCGACACCCGCCGCGGCCATCGTCCCGACCGCCGCCCGTGTCGCTGATCCGGAACGAGCAGACGAAGCTCACGGCCTCGTGGCTGAACGCGATCTCCGCCGCTTCCATCGCGGTCGGCGGGTTCGCGCAACTCGCGCCTTGGTTCAGCGGAACGGCCACGGTGCAGCGTCCGGACGTCACCGCCATCTTCACGGGGAGTTGGTTCCTGTTCGGCTTCGTCCTACATCTCGGAGGTCGCCTGTACCTGAAGAGGCTCGACGAATGAGCGTGCTGCAAGCTGTTTCGGGTCCCATCATGCTGGCGGTCGGCGTCGGTGTGACCCTGCTGATCATCCACTGGCAGGACAAGTCGGCAGGGTAAGTTGGGCACGGTAGCGGGAGCCAGCGTCACCCCCATCCTCGACGTCAACAACATCGAGGTGGTGTACGACCACGTCGCGCTCGTCCTGAAGGGCGTCTCCTTGTCCGTGCCGGCCGGCGGGATCGTGGCCCTGCTCGGCGCCAACGGGGCCGGCAAGACCACCACCCTCAAGGCGATCTCGAACCTGCTCCGGGCCGAGCGCGGCGACGTCACCAAGGGCACGGTCTCCTTCGGGGGCGAGCGGGTCGACCGGCTGTCGCCGAACGACCTCGTCCGGCGCGGCTGCATCCAGGTGCTGGAGGGACGGCACTGCTTCGGGCATCTCACGATCGAGGAGAACCTCCTCACCGGCGCCTATACGCGCCGGGACGGCAACGCCGCGATCCGGCGCGACCTCGAAGGCATCTACGAGACCTTCCCGCGCCTGCGGCAGCGCCGCTCCTCGCTCGCGGGCTACACGTCCGGGGGCGAGCAGCAGATGTGCGCCATCGGCCGGGCCATGATGTCGAAGCCGAGGATGATCCTCCTGGACGAGCCCTCCATGGGCCTCGCCCCGCAGATCGTGGAGGAGATCTTCGGCATCGTGCGCGACCTCAACGCCCGGGCCGGCGTCTCCTTCCTGCTGGCCGAGCAGAACACCGCCATGGCGCTCCGCTACGCGACCTACGGCTATATCCTGGAGACGGGGCGGGTCGTCATGGACGGGCCGGCCGAGAGCCTGCGGGAGAACGAGGACGTGAAGGAGTTCTACCTCGGCGTCGCCGACGGGGCGCAGAGGAGCTTCCGGGGCGTGAAGAGCTACAAACGCCGCAAGCGCTGGCTCGCGTGAGCGGGCGCCGGCCCGCGCTGTCGAAGGGCTAAGGCCCGGGCGGTATCGCGCGGGCTCGCCGCTATGCTAGCGTCCCGGAAACACCTCGTCGGGCCGACGGAGGCAGGAAGGAAACGGCATGGCGTCCGTCGCGATCCGCGATGTGCAGAAGGCGTTCGGCTCGACCCGCATCATCCACGGCGTGTCCGTCGACATCCGGGACGGCGAGTTCGTCATCCTGGTCGGCCCGTCCGGCTGCGGGAAATCCACCCTGCTCCGGATGATCGCCGGCCTCGAGAACATCTCGGCCGGCGAGATCAGGATCGCCGACCGGGTGGTCAACGACGTCCCGCCGAAGGAGCGGGACATCGCCATGGTGTTCCAGAACTACGCGCTCTACCCGCATATGACCGTGCGGGACAACATGGCGTTCTCGCTGAAGCTCCGAAAAGCTCCGAAGGGCGAGATCGAGGCGCGGGTCGCCAAGGCGGCCGGCATCCTGGGGCTCGGCGCGATGCTCGACCGCTACCCCCGCCAGCTCTCCGGCGGCCAGCGCCAGCGCGTCGCCATGGGCCGGGCGATCGTGCGCGACCCGCAGGTCTTCCTGTTCGACGAGCCGCTCTCGAACCTCGACGCCAAGCTCAGGGTCGCCATGCGGACGGAGATCAAGGAGCTGCACCAGCGCCTGGAAACGACGATCGTCTACGTCACCCACGACCAGATCGAGGCGATGACGATGGCCGACCGGATCGTCGTCATGCATGACGGCATCGTGGAGCAGGTCGGGGCCCCGCTCGAGCTGTACGACCGGCCGGCGAACGTCTTCGTGGCGGGCTTCATCGGCTCCCCGGCCATGAACTTCCTGCCCGGCCGCATCCGGTCGAACGGGTCGGCCACCTTCGTGGGCGATGGCGGGGTCGAGATCCCGCTGGGCGGGGGCGCGCCGCCCGCCTCGGACGGCCGCCCGATCACGCTCGGCATCCGGCCGGAGCATTTCCGGGTGGCCGATGACGGCACGCCGGTGGAGGTGGTGGTGGTGGAGCCGACCGGCTCCGAGACGCTGCTCGCCGTGAAGGCCGGCGGCCGCGAGATGACCTGCCTGTTCCGGGAACGCGTCCTGCCGAAACCCGGCGAGACCATCCGGATCAGGCCGGATCCGAGCCTCGTCCACGCCTTCGACGGCGAGACGGGGCAGCGCATCACCCATTGAGTTCCGGAGAGGGGCGGACGGCCCCCGCAGCAACAGGGAAGGGAGAGAACGTCATGAGGTTGGATCGTCGGACCCTCGTCAAAGGCGGCGCGGCCATGGGCCTCGCCGGAAGCCTGGATCTCGTCGCGAATGCCCGGGCCTGGGCGCAGGACGCCCAATGGAAGCCGGAGAGCGGCGCGAGCCTGTCGCTGCTCCGCTGGAAGCGCTTCGTCCCCTCGGAGGACGACGCCTTCATGAAGCTCGTGGACGCCTTCACGAAGGCGACCGGCGTCAAGATCAGCGTCTCGAACGAGAGCTTCGACGACATCCAGCCGAAGGCCTCCGTGGCGGCCAATACCGGGCAGGGCCCGGATATGGTCTGGGGGCTGTACTCGTTCCCGGCGCTGTTCCCGGCGAAGTGCCTGGAGGTCGGCGACGTCGCGGATTACCTCGGCAAGAAGTACGGCCCGTGGGTGCCGGCCGCCGAAGCCTACGGCAAGGCCAAGGGGAAGTGGATCGCCATCCCGGTCGCCTTCAACGGCGGCTACATCAACTACCGGATCGCCGCCCTGACCAAGGCCGGGTTCTCGAAATTTCCGACGGACCTGCCGGGCTTCCTCGAATGCTGCCGGGCGATGAAGAAGAACAACACGCCGGCCGGCTTCGCGCTCGGCCACGCCACGGGCGACGCCAATTCCTGGCTGCATTGGCTGCTCTGGGCGCATGGCGGCAACCTCGTCGACAAGGACGAGAAGATCGTCATCAACTCGCCCGAGACGGTGGCGGCGCTCGAATATTGCAAGCAGCTCTACGAGACCTTCATCCCGGGCACGGCGTCGTGGAACGATTCGTCCAACAACAAGGCGTTCCTGGCGGGCGAGCTCTACCTCACCCATAACGGCATCTCGATCTACGCGGCCGCCAAGGCGGAGAAGCCGGAGATCGCCGCCGACATGGACCACGCCCTGTTTCCGGTCGGGCCGGTCGGCAAGCCGACCGAGTTCCAGCTCGCCTTCCCGATCCTGGCCTACAGCTACACGAAATACCCGCAGGCCTGTAAGGCGTTCATGGCCTACATGATGGACGCCGCGAATTACGGGCCGTGGCTCGAAGCGGCGCAGGGCTACCTGACGGAGCCGCTGGACAAGTATCCGGCGAACCCGGTCTGGACCAAGGATCCGAAGAACGCCGTGTTCAAGGAGGCGGCCAGGCGTTCGCTCGCGGCCGGCGGGCTCGCGCCCGTCAGCGAGAAGACGGCCGCGGTCCTGGCGGATTTCGTCGTGGTCGACATGTTCGCGGGCTTCTGCACCGGCCGGGAGGACGCGAAGACGGCGATCCGGTCGGCCGAGCGGGCGGCGCAGCGCATCTTCCGCAACGCCTGACGCGATCCGGAGATCGGCCCGCCGTTCCGGTCCGTCCGGAGCGGCGGGATCCCGGCATCGAACGAGAGACCCATTGGCGAACCTCGCGCTGAACCGTCCGGCCGCTCCCGCGGCCTATTCCGGCCCGGATGCCTGGACCCGCCTTCGGCTGAGCCGCGGCTGGCTCGGCTTCTGGTTCATGCTGCCGGCCGCCGCGATCCTCGTCCTGTTCCTGGCCTATCCGCTCTTGAAGGGCGTGTGGCTGTCCTTCACCACCGCCCGGATCGGCCGAACGGGCGAGTTCGTCGGCCTGGAGAACTACGAGTGGCTGTGGGAGGACGGGGTCTTCTGGCTCTCCGTGTTCAACACGCTCCTCTATACGGTGGTGGCCTCCGTGGCGAAATTCGCCATCGGTCTCTACCTGGCGCTGCTCCTGAACAAGCGCATCCCGTTCAAGTCGCTCGTCCGCTCGATCGTGCTGATCCCGTTCGTCGTGCCGACGGTCCTGTCCGCCATCGCCTTCTGGTGGATCTTCGACAGCCAGTTCTCCATCATCTCCTGGTCGCTGCGCCAGATGGGCGTGATCGGCCAGAACATCGACTTCCTGGGCGACGCGAGCTGGGCGAGGGCCTGCGTGATCTTCGCCAATATCTGGCGCGGCATCCCGTTCATCGCCATCACCCTGCTGGCCGGCCTGCAGACGGTCTCGCCCTCGCTCTACGAGGCGGCCGTGATCGACGGCGCCACCCCCTGGCAGATCTTCACCCGCATCACCTTCCCGCTCCTGACGCCGATCATCGCGGTGGTGATGACCTTCTCGGT
>CALMTJ010000139.1:0-253 GCA_937872715.1 uncultured Methylobacteriaceae bacterium | reverse complement strand
AACACGACCCACCTGATGGCGACGCTGTCCTACCAGCGCGGCATCCTGTCCGGTCAGCTCGGCGAAGGCGCCGCCATCGCGACCGCGATGGTGCCGTTCCTGCTGGTGGCCATCGGCATCTCCTGGTTCGGCCTCCAGCGCCGCGCCTGGCAGCATGGCGGGAGCGACGCGTGAGAATATCGGAGCCGCCGCCATTCAGCCCTCTCCCTTGTGGGGAGGGGTAAGGGGTGGGGGTCGCTCCGCTTCACCGTCG
>CALMTJ010000138.1 GCA_937872715.1 uncultured Methylobacteriaceae bacterium | reverse complement strand
ATTGCTACTCGACCGCGACGCTGGAGCGGCATTACCGCGTCTTCGCGGACGCCTTCGCCGGCCGGGACACGCTCGTCTGCTACGCCCTGAAGGCGAATTCGAATCAGGGCGTGATCGCGACGCTCGCCAGGCTCGGGGCCGGCGCGGACATCGTGTCGGAAGGCGAGCTGCGCCGCGCGCTCGCGGCCGGCATCCCGCCGGACCGCATCGTGTTCTCCGGCGTCGGCAAGACGCAGGCCGAGATGGCGGCCGCGCTCGATGCCGGGATCCTCTGCTTCAACGTCGAGAGCGAGCCGGAGATGGAGGCGCTGTCGGAGGTGGCGCTCGCCAAGGCGCGCATCGCGCCGGTCTCGGTCCGGGTGAACCCGGACGTGGACGCGAGGACGCACGCCAAGATCGCGACCGGCAAGTCCGAGAACAAGTTCGGCATCCCGATCTCGCGGGCGCGCGACGCCTACGCGGCGGCAGCCAAGCTGCCCGGCCTCGCGATCAGAGGCGTCGACATGCATATCGGCAGCCAGATCACCGATCTCGGCCCCTTCGGGAACGCGGCGTCGCTGCTGGTCGAGCTCGCCCGCGACCTCCTCGCTGCGGGCCACGACCTCCACCACATCGATTTCGGCGGCGGCCTCGGCATCCCCTACCGTCACGGCGACCCGCCGCCGCCCGATCCCGCCGCCTTCGCGGCCGCGATCACGGAGCGGACGGAGGGGCTCGGGCTGAAGCTCGTCTTCGAGATCGGCCGCATGATCGCCGGGAATGCCGGCATCCTCCTGACCCGCATCCTCTACGTGAAGCGCGGCGAGGGACGCACCTTCGTGATCGTCGACGCCGCCATGAACGACCTGATCCGGCCGACGCTCTACGAGGCCCATCACGACATCCTGCCCGTCATCGAGCCCGCGTCCCGCGCGTCCCGGATCGCCGCGGATGTCGTCGGACCCGTCTGCGAGACAGGCGATTACCTGGCGCTCGGCCGCGAGATGCCGGCCGTGAAGGCGGGCGAACTGCTGGCCGTGATGACGGCCGGCGCCTATGGGGCGGTGCAGGCCGGGACCTACAACACGCGCAGGCTCGTGCCGGAGGTCCTGGTGCGGGGCGGCGAGCACGCGATCGTGCGGGCGCGCCCCAGCTACGACGAGCTGATCGGCGCAGATCGCCTCCCCGACTGGCTCGCCTGACCGATGGCGCGAACGCGTCCGCCGGTCGCGCTGGCCACCGGCATGGAAGCTGCTATCGTCCGGGTGTGATTGAGCCCGAACGGTTCGGGCCGTGATGCGTCGCCCGTTCGGCGCGTCCACGGCCGCCCCCCAGCCGGCCGACCCGTCCCGGGCACGGCTCGATGCCCTGATCGCCGGCTCCCGGCGCGCCCTCTTCTGGGAGAGCGTCTGGCCGGCCCTGTGGTGGCCGATCGGGATCGGGCTCGCCTTCCTCATCGTGGCGTGGCTCGGGCTGTGGCTCGACCTCGACCCGCTCGGCCGCAAGGCCGGGCTGGGCGCGTTCGCGCTCGCGCTTCTCCTCTCCCTCGTGCCGCTGTTCCGGCTGCGCCCGCCGTCCCGGAAGGCGGCGCTCGACCGGCTGGACCGCTCGGCGCCGGACGCCCACCGGCCCGCGCTCTCCTACGAGGACAGCCTCGCGGTCGGCGGCGGCGATCCGGCCTCGCTCGCCCTCTGGAACCTCCACCGCGCCCGCGCCACGAAGGCC
>CALMTJ010000137.1:10816-11284 GCA_937872715.1 uncultured Methylobacteriaceae bacterium | reverse complement strand
GAGCTACCACATCCCGACCTTCGCGGACGTGCCCCGGACGGAGGTGCTTTTCGCCGAGACACACGACGCCGTGGGGCCGCTCGGCGCGAAATCGATGAGCGAGAGCCCGTTCAACCCGGTCGCGGCGGCGCTCGCCAACGCGGTCGCGGACGCGAGGGGCGTGCGGTTCCGCGAGTCGCCGCGCGCGGCCGACCGCATCTTCGCCGCCGTCGCGGCCCGGCACGGGACGCGGCCGGCATGAGCGCCGCGACGGCGATCCGCGGCCGGGCCGCCACCTTCCGGGGCGACCCCTTCCTCCAGCCCGTCGAGGAATGCCTCCTCTACGAGGAGGACGCGCTGGTGGTGATGGAGGCCGGCCGCATCACGGCGTTCGGGCCGTGGACGGAGACCCGCTTCCTGCTGCCGGATGGCGTCGAGCCGCAGTGTTACGGGACCGGCCTCATCCTGCCCGGCTTCGTCGACGCCCAT
>CALMTJ010000137.1:410-10806 GCA_937872715.1 uncultured Methylobacteriaceae bacterium | reverse complement strand
GCTGCTGGACTGGCTCGACACCTACACCTTTCCGGTCGAGGCGGCCTTCGCGGACAAGGCCTATGCCGGTCGGGTCGCGGCGATCTTCACCCGCGAGCTCCTGCGCCACGGCACGACGACCGCGGCCGTGTACTGCACCGTGCACCCCCAATCGGTGGACGCGTTCTTCGCGGAGGCGGAGGCGTTCGGCCTGCGCATGATCGCCGGCAAGGTCCTGATGGACCGCAACGCCCCCGCGGTGCTCCTCGACACCGCCCGGCGGGGCTACGACGAGAGCGGCGAGCTGATCCGCCGCTGGCACGGCCGGGAACGGCTGCATTACTGCGTCACGCCGCGCTTCGCGCCGACCTCCAGCGAGGCGCAGCTGGAGGCCGCGGGCCAGCTCCTGCGCGAGCATGACGGGCTCTTCCTCCAGACCCACCTGTCCGAGAACGTAGCGGAGGTCGCCTGGGTGCGGGAGCTGTTCCCCGCCCGGTCAAGCTATCTCGACGTCTACGACCATGCCGGGCTCGTCGGCCCGCGCTCCGTCTTCGGCCACGCGATCCACGTGGGCGAGGACGAGCTCTGCACCTGCCACGCGCGGGGCGCGGCGCTCGCGCATTGCCCGACCTCGAACCTCTTCCTCGGCAGCGGCCTGTTCCGCCTGGAAGACGCGGCCGCCGACCCGCGCCGTCCGGTCCGGGTCGGGCTCGGCACCGATATCGGCGGCGGCACCTCCTTCTCCATGCTCCGCACGATGGGTGAGGCCTACAAGGTCGCGGCGCTCCGGGGCGAGCGGCTGCACGCCGTGCGGGCCTTCCACCTCGCGACGGCCGGCGGCGCCCGGGCGCTGCATCTCGACGACCGGATCGGCCGCATCGCGGTCGGCCATGACGCCGACCTCTGCGTGCTGGACCTCGCGGCGACGCCGCTCCTCACCTTCAGGACGGAGCGGTGCGAGAGCGCGGCCGACCTCCTCTTCGCGCTGATGACGATCGCGGACGACCGCACAATCCGGGCGACCTGGGCGGCCGGCCGCTGCGTCTACGACCGCGACCGCGCGCCGGATCAGTTCGCGCCGCGGACCGCCGCGTAGGGCGAGCGTTCGCGGGTCAGGTAGGTGCCGTATCCCTTGGGGCCCACGACGGCGCCGTCCCGCATCACGACGCGCCCCCTCACCATGGTGAGGACGGGCCAGCCCGTGATCTCCATCCCCTCGTAGGGCGTGTAGTCGGACCCGTCCTGGAGGAGGTCGTGCGTGAGCGTGAGGCGGCGCTCGGGATCCCAGATCGCGATGTCGGCGTCCGACCCGATCGCGATCGTGCCCTTGCGGGGGTAGAGCCCGTAGGTTTTGGCGTGGTTCGTGGCCGAGAGGGCCACGAAGCGGTTGAGGTCGATCCGGCCCTTCGACACGCCTTCGGAGAACAGGATGGGCAGCCGCGCCCCGACGCCGGGAATGCCGTTCGGCACCCACCGGAAGGAGGTGCGGGCGTTCGGGTTGAGCTTGCCCTGGACGTCCTCGTAGCGGAACGGGCAATGGTCGGAGGAGAAGACGGAAAACACGCCCGTCTCGATGCCGCGCCAGCATTCGGCCTGGGAGGCCTCGTCGCGCGGGGGAGGGGAGCAGACGAGCTTCGCCCCTTCCATGTTGAGGTCCTTGAGGTCGTCCTCCGTCAGGACGAGATATTGCGGGCAGGTCTCGCCCATGACCTTGAGACCCCGCACCTGGGCACGCCGGATCTCGTCCAGCGCCTCGCCGTTCGAGACGTGGACGATGAGGATGGGCACGTCGATGAGCTCGGCCAGCGAGATGGCCCGGTGCGTCGCCTCGCGCTCCACCGGGATCGGCCGGGAGATCGCGTGGTAATAGGGGGAGGTCTTCCCCTCCTGCTCGAGCTTGTCGACCAGGAACCGGATGGCGTCAAAATTCTCGGCGTGGATCATGACGAGCGCCCCGGTCTCGCGGGCGACGGACATGACGCGGAGCATCTCGAGATCGGTCAGCGCCATGCCCTCGTAGGTCATGAAGACCTTGAAGGAGGTGTAGCCGTCGGCGACCAGCGCCGGCAGCTCCTGGCCCAGCACCTGCTCGGTCGGGTCGGCGACCACGAGGTGGAACGACACGTCCACGTGGCACTGCCCGGCGGCCTCGGCATGGTAGCCCTTCAGCGCCTCCCGGAGCGTCTGGCCGCGCTTCTGCACGCAGAACGGCAGGACGGTCGTGTTGCCGCCGGCCGCGGCCGAACGCGTGCCTGTCTCGAACCCGTCCGCCATCACGATCCCGGGGCCGGAGGGCTGGGCGAAATGGACATGGCTGTCGATGCCGCCCGGCAGCACGAGCCGCCCCGTCGCGTCGATCACCTCCGCGGCCTCGCCGAGATCGAGGCCGAGCGCCGCGACCCGGCCGTCCCGGATGCCGATATCGGCCCGGAAGGTGTCGGACGCCGTCGCGACCGTGCCGCCCCGGATGATCGTGTCGAACCCGCCCACGCCTGACCTCGTCCGATCTCTCGCGCCTATCCAGCACGGTCCCGGCCGGAGGTCACCTCCCGGCCGGCATTCTCAGCCCACCGACATGGTCAGCGGCGGCTCCACCTCCGGCGGGATCGGCGAGACGTAGCCTTTCGGGCCGACCCTTTCCGCGAGGTCGGCCTTGGCGGCGGCGACGAGACCCGGGTCGGTGAGGGCGGCCGCGCCCGTCGCCGCCATGGCTTTCGCCACCTGCACCATCGCCTTGTGCGCGGCCGGCGCCTTGCCCTGGGCGACGACCTGCCAGGTGTGGAAGGGCGTGCCGATCGCGACGGTCGGGGCGTGGGCCTGAACGGTCGGCACGACCCAGCTCACGTCCCCGATATCGGTCGATCCGATGGCCGGGTTCCGCTTCGCCTGGAGGGGGACGAGGAAGTCGGCGAGCGGCGCGTCCGTCGGCTTCCGGCCGATCGTCCGCCAGATCGCCGCCATGTCGCCGTCCGTGAAGGTCGCCTGGAGCCGGCGGGCGAAATCCCGGTCCGCGTCGTCGAAGGGCGGCGGGCCGAGCTCGGCCATCACCGCGTGCAGCTTCTCCTCGAGCGGCGTGTTGCCGACCACGTCCGAGACGGCCGACACGACCCGCATGGCGACGGCCGTTTCCGTCATCAGCGCCGCTCCTTCCGCGACCTTGCGGACGCGCTCCACCAGCTCCAGCATCCCGGGAAGGTCGCGCGCCCGGATCGAGTAGCGCACCCGGGCATGGGCCTGGACGACGTTCGGGGCGATGCCGCCCGTGTCGAGCAGCGCGTAATGGATGCGGGCGTCGCTCGGCATGTGCTCGCGCATGTAGTTCACGCCGACGCTCATCAGCTCGGCGGCGTCGAGCGCCGAGCGGCCGAGATACGGGGCGGCCGCCGCATGCGCAGCGCGGCCCGTGAAGATGAAATCGGCCCGCGTGTTCGCGAGCGAGAGCGGCGGCGTCACCTCCCAGAAGCTGTGCGGGTGCCAGGAGACGGCGACGTCGACATCCGCGAAGGCGCCGGCCCTCACCATGAAGGCCTTGGCGGCCCCGCCTTCCTCCGCCGGGCAGCCGTAATAGCGGACCCGGCCGGGCAGGCCCTGCTCCGCGAGCCAGGTCTTGGTCGCGGCCGCGGCGAGAAGGGCGGCCGAGCCGAGGAGGTTGTGGCCGCAGCCATGGCCGTGCCCGCCGGGCTCGACCGGCCGGTGCTCCGCGATCCCGGCCTCCTGCGAAAGGCCGGGAAGGGCGTCGTACTCGCCGAGGAAGGCGATGACCGGCCCGCCTTCCCCGGCCTCGCCGATCAGGGCGGTCGGGATGCCGGCCACGCCTTCCGTGACCCGGAAGCCCTGGTGGCGGAGCTCGGCCGCGTGCTCCGCGCAGGACCGGCTCTCTGTGTAGCAGACCTCCGGCATGCCCCAGACCCGGTCGGACAGCGCGATCAGCCGCTCCTTAGCGAGGTCGACGTGGCGCCAGAGGTCGTTTCGGTTGTCCATCGCGGTCCACTCCCGGGGCGGCAGGAAAGGCCGGCCGCCGCCCGCTGTCCAGCGCGGATCGGCCGGCCGGACGCCGCGTCGCGGGAGCGCTGGCGCGTGACTTGCGACCATCCTCAGAACGGCCTGCTTGCGAAAGTCGGGCCGTGCGTCATTCTCCGATGAGCTGCCGTCCGCAGCGATGGGGTCGTCCATGACCGAGCAGGATCTCCGAAACCGCATCTCGGACGTCCGGGAGGGCCGCCTGTCGCGGCGCGCCTTCGTCCGGCAGATGGCGGCGCTGGGCCTCTCCGCGCCGATGGCCGGCACCATGCTCGCCCATGGCGGCGTGGCGTTCGCCGACGCCACGCTGGCCTACAAGCCGACCAAGGCCGGCGGCGGCGGGGTCCTCAAGCTCCTGCTCTGGCAGGCGCCGACGCTGCTGAACCCGCATTTCGCGAGCGGCACCAAGGACCAGATCGCGTCCCGCATCTTCTTCGAGCCGCTCGCCGGATGGGACAAGGAGGGAAACCTGATCGCCCAACTCGCGGCCGAGACGCCGTCGAGAACCAATGGAGGCCTGTCGGCCGACGGCAAGGAGGTGACCTGGAAGCTGAAGCGGAACGTCAGGTGGCACGACGGCCAGCCGTTCACCGCGGACGATGTCGTCTTCACCTGGCAATACGCGGCCGACCCTGCGACCGCCGCCTACACCACGGGCTCCTACGCCAACATCAAGGTCGAGAAGATCGACGATCACACGGTCAAGGTCGTGTTCAAGGAGCCGACGCCGTTCTGGGCCGACCCTTTCGTCGGCGCGTTCGGCTGCATCCTGCCCAAGCACCATTTCGGCGATTACGCGGGTGCGAAGTCGCGCGACGCGCCGGCGAACCTGAAGCCGGTCGGGACCGGCCCCTACAAGTTCCTCGACTTCAAACCCGGAGACATCATCACCGGCGAGCGCAATGCCGATTACCACGTCCCGAGCCAGCCCTTCTTCGACCGGATCGAGGTCAAGGGAGGCGGCGACGCCGTGTCGGCGGCCCGCGCCGTGCTCCAGAGCGGCGAGTACGACTACGCCTGGAACCTGCAGGTCGAGGACGAGATCCTCAAGCGCATGGAGACCGGCGGCAAGGGCAAGATCAGCGCGGTCGTGTCGGGCGACATCGAGTTCATTATCCTCAACACGACGGACCCGGACGTCGAGGTCGACGGCGAGCGCTCGAGCATCAAGACGAAGCACCCGACGCTGTCGGATCCCAAGGTCCGCGAGGCGATGAACCTCCTGCTCGACCGCGACTCGATCGAGAAGTTCATCTACGGACGCGGCGGGCTCGCGACCGCGAGCTTCGTCAACGAGCCGAAGCAGTTCAAGTCGAAGACGCTGAAATACGAGTTCAGCGTCGACAAGGCGAACAAGATCCTGGACGAGGCCGGCTACAAACGCGGCCAGGACGGCGTTCGCGAGAAGGACGGCAAGAAGCTGAAATACGTATTTCAGACGTCCATCAACGCACCGCGGCAGAAGACCCAGGCGATCATCAAGCAGGCCTGCCAGCGGGCGGGCATCGATCTCGAGCTGAAATCGGTCACCGCGGCGGTGTTCTTCTCGTCCGACGTGGGCAACCCCGACACCTACATCAAGCTTTATTGCGACATGGAGATGTACACGACGACCCAGCCGCAGCCCGATCCCGAGGTCTTCCTGAACCAGTCGAATTCCTGGCAGATCGCCAACAAGGAGAACAAGTGGCTCGGCCGCAACGTCGCGCGGTTCTCCGATCCGGCGGCGGACGATGCCTACAAGGCCGCGCAGAAGGAGCTCGATCCCGCGAAGCGGGCCGAGCTGCTGATCAAGGTCAACGACCTCTTCTGCCGCTCCAACACCATCCTGCCTCTGATCTCGCGGACCCGGGTCGTCGCCGCCGCGTCGAGCCTCATGCACGACCATTCGGGTTGGGACGTCGACACGTGGAACGTCGCGGCTTGGTACCGCGCCTGACCGGCGGTCCCGGCGCGGCGCCCGTGACGCCGCGCCGGGCGGCTCCGCGGCCCTGAGACGAGGTATCGCCGATGGCAGGCTTTCTCCTGCGGAGACTGCTCATCGCGGTGCCTAGCCTGCTCGGCATCAGCCTGATCCTGTTCACCGTCCTCGCCCTGGCACCGGGCGATCCGTTCTCGGAGATGGCGACGAACCCGAACGTGCCGCCCGAGGTGCGCGAGTCCCTGCGCGCCAGCTTCGGCCTCAACGATCCGATCCTCGTGCGCTACCTGCGCTGGATGGCCGCGATGGCGCGCGGCGACTGGGGCTTCTCCTTCGCGAGCCGCATCAACGTCGACACGCTGATCCTGCAGCGCGTGCCGACGACCATCCTCGTGATCGGCTCCTCCCAGGTCGTGGCCCTGCTGATCGCGGTGCCGATCGGGCTCTACGCGGGCATCCGGCCCTACTCGCTCCTCGACCAGGTCGCGAATACGCTCGCCTTCGTCGGCTTCTCGCTCCCGACTTTCTTCACCGGCATCCTCTTCATCCTCGTCTTCTCGATCCATCTCGGCTGGCTGCCCTTCGTGTACCAGACGGACCTCGCCGCGAGCGGATGGCGCTGGTGGTGGGAGGGCTTCCGTCAGGCCATCATGCCGGTCTCGGTGCTGGCGCTCTTCCAGGCCGCGTCCTACACGCGCTACGTGCGCGCGGCGGTGCTGGACGTGGCGCGCCTCGATTACGTCCGGACCGCGCAGGCGAAGGGGCTGAACCCGCGCAGCGTGACGCTCCGGCACATCGCCCGCAACGCGATGATCCCCGTCGTGACCCTCGTCGCGCTGCAGATGCCGATCGTGTTCGGCGGCGCGATCGTGACGGAGCAGATCTTCCGGGTTCCGGGCGTGGGCTCGCTCCTGATCACGGCGATGCTCGCCAACGACACGCCCGTCGTGATGGCGGTGACGTTCGTGTTCGCGTGCCTCGTCGTCCTGTTCAACCTCGTCGCGGACCTGCTCTATGGATGGCTCGACCCTCGCATCTCGTTCTGAGATGGCGCCGGCGCGGGTCCGCGTCCCGGCCTCGCCGATGCGCCAGACGTGGCGGCGCTTCGCCCGCCATCGCCTCGCCGTCGCCTCCGCGTGCCTCCTCGCCATCCTGATGCTGGGCGTGATCCTCGGCCCGCTCCTCTGGCGGGTCCGCATCGACGACATCGATTTCGCCGCGACCCTGCAGGGTCCCTCCGCCGCCCACCCGTTCGGGACGGACGATCTCGGGCAGGACCTCCTGGCCCGCATGATCTATGGCGGCCGCATCTCGCTCGCGGTCGGCTTCGCCGCCATGCTGGTCGCGACGCTCGTCGGGATCGTCGTGGGGTCGGTCGCCGGGATGTCGCGCCGTCTGGTCGACCCCGCCCTGATGTGGGTGACGGACCTGTTCCTGTCCCTGCCGCAGCTGCCGCTGCTCCTCCTCATCATCTATCTCTTCCGCGATCGGCTGAAGGCGCTGTTCGGGGTCGAGGGCGGCATCTTCGTCATGATCGTGGCCGTCATCGGCGGCCTGCGCTGGATGCCGGTCGCCCGGCTCGTCCGGGCGCAGTTCCTGTCTCTCCGGGAAAAGGAATTCGTGGAGGCGGCCCGCGCGCTCGGCGCGTCCCGCTGGGAGCAGGTCGTCGGCCACATCCTGCCGAACGCGCTCGGGCCGGTGATCGTCGCGTCCACGATCGAGGTCTCGGCCGCCATCATCGCGGAATCGACCCTGTCCTTCCTGGGCCTGGGCTTCCCGCCGGACATCCCGACCTGGGGCCGCATCCTGTTCGACGCCAAGGACCACCTGGACGTCGCTCCCCATTGGGCCTTGTTCGCCGGCGCAGCGATTTTTCTGACCGTCCTGTCGATCAACTTCATCGGCGACGGGCTGCGGGACGCGCTGGATCCCCGCCGGATCGGCTGACGCGAGGTCCGCGTGTCCGCTCGAAAGCTTTCGTGAAGACCGTCCTGCGAGAGTGGCCGGGTCGGCGGGCGAGGCGCGGAACTTCGGAACCGCTCGCGCCTTGTCTCCGCGACGGGCGGGTCTCGGACCCGCCAACCATTCGAGGTCTTCCAGCCATGCGTCGAACAGCTGTCATCGCGGGATCACTCCTGGCGCTCCTCTCCGCTTCGGTCGTCGCGCAGGCGCAGGACCGGCCGCTTCGGCTGAACGTGAAGCCGCGGAGCTGGCTCGACGTCGGCAACGCGGTCGCGCCCTATTCGGCGCCGAACCCGGCGAGTGCGCAGGGCCAGATGATCTCGTACTACGTGAACCCGCCGTGGCAGAACATGCGCGACCGCTTCGGCGAAGGCGTGCTGCCGGACGCGTTCGGCGGCCCGTTCGTCGGCGCCCAGAACGTCGTGGGGCCGGTCAACCTGGACCCGTTCTGGTCCGAGTGACGGCTCCCGCTCGCCCGGCCCGTCATGGCCGGGCTTGGCCCGGCCACCCACGTCCGTCCGGGCCGTGACGTCGACGGGCTCCCTCCCGGCAGCGTCCTTCGCGGATGGCCGGGCCCAGCCCGGCCATGACGGAAAGGTCGAGGGTCTCGTTATAAGCTCTTAATCCAGCCGCGCCTTGAGGGCGCTGACGACGGCATCGCCCATTCCGGCGGTGCCGATCGCGTTCCGGCCCGGGCCCGCGATGTCCGTCGTCCTGGAGCCGGAGCCCAGCACGTCCCCGATCGCGCCTTCGAGACGGTCCGCGATCTCGCCCCGGCCGAGCGAATAGCGTAGCGCCATGGCGAGCGAGCCGATCATGGCGAGAGGGTTCGCGATCTGCTGCCCGGCGATGTCGGGCGCTGAGCCGTGGACCGGCTCGTAGAGCGAGGCCCGGCGACCCTCCGCGTTCGGTGCCCCGAGCGAGGCGGAGGGCAGCATCCCGAGCGATCCGGTCAGCATCGCGGCCACGTCCGACAGGATGTCGCCGAAGAGGTTGTCCGTCACGATCACGTCGTATTGCTTGGGGCGCCGAACGAGCTGCATCGCGCAATTGTCCGCGAGGACATGGTCCAGCTCGACATCCGGGTAATCGGCCCGGCCGACGGCCGTCACGACCTCGTTCCAGAGCACGCCCGATTTCATGACGTTGCGCTTCTCGGCCGAGGACACCTTGTTCCGCCGCGTCCGCGCGAGGTCGAAGGCGACCCGGGCGATGCGGTCGATCTCGCCGCTCGTGTAGACTTGCGTGTCGACGGCCCGCTTCTCGCCGCTCTCCAGCGTCACGACCTCCTTCGGCTCGCCGAAATAAACGCCGCCCGTGAGCTCGCGGACGATGAGGATGTCGAGCCCCTCGACCAGCTCGCGTTTCAGCGAGGAGGATTCGGCCAAGGCCGGGTAGCAGATGGCCGGCCGCAGGTTGGCAAAGAGGCCGAGATCCTTGCGGAGCCGCAAGAGGCCGGCCTCCGGCCGCACGGCGTAGCCGACGCCGTCCCATTTCGGCCCGCCGACCGCGCCGAACAACACGGCATCCGCGGCTTTCGCCAACGCCACGGCCGCATCCGTGACCGGCACTCCGTGAGCGTCGTAGGCCGCGCCGCCCACGAGGTCCCGCTCGACGGCGAATGAGCCGATCCCGGCCTCGTCGAGGAGGCGCATCACCTTCTCGACCTCGGCCGCGACCTCGGGGCCGATCCCGTCGCCGGGCAGGAGGAGGATGTTGTAGCTGGGCATTCGCGGCGAATGCAGAGAGCTCAGGAGGCCGTCAGGAAGTAAGTCACCACGCTCCTCATGCTGAGGTGGCCGGCGCAGCCGGCCCTCGAAGCACGCAGGCTCGTCGTGCGTCCTTCGAGGCTACGCTTCGCTCCGCACCTCAGGATGAGGAGGTTACGGCTTGCAGACGTCATCTTTCCGGAGCAGCCTTCAGGGCCTCGCCTGTCGGCGGGAGCTTCTCAGCCCTGCTTCGCCTTGTAGCGCTTCTGGACCTTGTTGATGATGTACACCCGCCCCTTGCGGCGCACGAGCTGGTTCTCGCGATGGCGGCCGATGAGGGATTTCAGGGATCCGCGAATCTTCATGGCATCGGCTCCGGTCGAGCCGTGGCCGACTCGGATGGGTTCGGACGTGAGGGATGGCGGAGCCGAGCGATCGGACCCGCGAAGCGCGCTCATTAGGCCGAACGGGGCGGGAGAGCAAGTTTCCTGACGCCGCATACGGCGGCGCATCGTTGGCGGTGCGACCGTGCCGGGCTAGAACCGGCGACCAGTCGAGGGGTCCCGATGACCTACCTGTTCGAGCCGCCTGCCGTCCCGACGCTCGGGGTGGAGGGTGAGACAGCCCGCTTCCCCGTGCACCGGATCTACTGCGTCGGCCGCAACTACGCCGAGCACGCCCGCGAGATGGGACACGACCCGAACCGGGAGCCGCCCTTCTTCTTCATGAAGCCCGCCGACGCGCTCCTGACGGGCGGGGCGGATTTCCCCTATCCGCCGCAGAGCCGGGACGTGCACCACGAGAT
>CALMTJ010000137.1:0-371 GCA_937872715.1 uncultured Methylobacteriaceae bacterium | reverse complement strand
CGGACATCCCGGCATCGGACGCGCTGTCTCATGTCTACGGCTACGGGATCGGGCTCGACATGACCCGCCGCGACCTCCAGGGCGAGGCCAAGAAATTAGGCCGGCCCTGGGACACGGGCAAGGGTTTCGAGTTCTCCGCGCCCTGTTCCGACCTGCGGACCGCCGCCGCGATCGGGCACCCGGTCGCGGGACGCGTGTGGCTGTCCGTCAACGGCGCGCTCCGGCAGGAGGGCGACCTGTCCGATCTCATCTGGTCGGTGCCTGAGATGATCGCCTACCTGTCGACGCTGTTCACGCTCCGGGCCGGCGACCTCATCATGACGGGCACGCCGGCCGGCGTTGCGGCCGTCCGGCGGGGCGATGTGCTGGAG
>CALMTJ010000136.1 GCA_937872715.1 uncultured Methylobacteriaceae bacterium | reverse complement strand
CTGGATCACCGGCCGGGTCGACGACGTCATCAACGTGTCGGGCCACCGGATGGGGACGGCCGAGGTCGAGTCGGCGCTCGTCGCCCACCCCAAGGTGTCGGAAGCCGCCGTCGTCGGCTACCCGCACGACATCAAGGGCCAGGGCATCTACGCCTACGTGACCCTGATGGGCGGGGAGGATTCCTCCGACGCGCTCCGCAGGGAACTCGTGACCTGGGTCCGCAAGGAGATCGGGCCGATCGCGACGCCCGACCTGATCCAGTTCGCGCCGGGCCTGCCGAAGACCCGCTCGGGCAAGATCATGCGGCGCATCCTCCGCAAGATCGCCGAGGACGAGTTCTCGGCGCTGGGCGACACCTCCACGCTCGCCGACCCGGCCGTGGTCGACGACCTCGTGGCCAACCGGCAGAACCGGAGGGCAGGAGTGGCCGGGTGACGAATTGGATCTTCCTCAGCGCGGAGACGTCGCCCTGACCGAGAGGTGCCATAAGGACACGCGCCTGACGTCCTCGTCGATCTCAATCAGCACCCTCAGTGAAGGATATCGGGGTGTCCGAGAAGTGAGGGCAACGCGGAACTCCCTGTCCTGATCGCGAAACGCGCGACAGAGTTCGCTGTTACCGCGCGGATCGCGCTGCATCGTCCATTCGAGCGCGTCATAAGCTTCGCCCAAGAACGGAAATGTTCTCTCCAACATGAAGTAGGCTGCTTCGAACAGCTCCAACTCGCGGGTGTGGTAGGGCGGTCCCTCAGATCGGTCTCGAAGCAGCATATTCCAAGGCTGTCCTTTCAGCCCATGACCTGTCGTCGTCGTCGATTTCGTTCGGTATCAGGTTCAGGACCGTGAAATATGGCAGGGTCTCCCCTAGGCTTGCTGTCTCCCACGCAGCGTTATGGCTCAACTCGCTCACCTCTCTTGCAGTCTTGCCGCGCACGAAATCTGCCATCTCACGCAGCAACGACTGCTCCCTCAGATTAAGTCGAGCGGGTTGATAGCCCAGTAAGCTCACGTAGGTCTTCTTGTAGAAGCCATGATACGGCTCCTCCACGGTTTTCACGCGACCTTCCATCTCGAGAGACCGAAGCGCAGAGCTCAGATGACGAGCTGTCGGGCCAAATTTCTGCTTCTGATACTCGACCCCGGTGATCGGCTGCCCCACGTCGAGAAACGACAACATGTCAGAAAAATATAAGATCTTATGGAGTTTGACGTTTCCGAGCTCCTCCCGCGGACAGTAAGCGGCGAGAAGCCAGACGGCCTCTTTTAGCTTCTCGCGATCGAATTGGACGGGATTGCTTCGCATCTTGATTCCTCGCCCGACTGGAAATCAGACGAAAAGGTTCAGCAACCGAAATGGAACAGGAATTTACCCCTATACTGTGCGACTGATCGACCGTCAAGTCCGATTGCGCCGTCGCCGCCTCTGGCAGACTTGTCTCATAAGGGGAGAATGGCTGCCGGTTGGGTTCGCAGTCCGGAACGCCGTCGCCTGTCCGGGGTTGCTCCTCTGTGTCGCGCGGAGCGTCGGGCGCACGGTAAACAGGATGGGCGATGCGGAACACAGCCGCGAAGGCGGCCGGCGCCGCCCCCCGCCGGGCGGGGGGGCCCCGGTGGCTCTGGGACTGGCGCCGCCGGGTCGCGGACATGTACGGCACGGTCCGGGCGAGCGAGCCCCGCGACGGTTGGGAACGGTGGCGCCGGACGCGCGACGCGCTCTTCGCCACGCACCCGCAGAGCCCTTTCTCCGGCCGCGACCTGTCCGGCTTTCCCGGCCTCCCGTTCTTCCCCTACGATCCGGCGCTGCGGTTCGCGGTCGAGACGGAAGCCGTGGCGGGCGCGGCCGCGATCCGAGTCGAGCTCGGGCATGACGGGGCGCTCGCGTTCACGCCCTTCGCCCGGACGCGGGGGCTGGCGGGCCATCTCGGGTCCGAACTCACGTTCTACTGGATCGGCGGCTACGGCGGCGGCGTCTTCCTGCCCTTCCGCGACGCCACGTCAGGCCGCGAAACCTACGGGGGCGGGCGGTACCTTCTCGACACCGTCAAAAGCGCCGATCTCGGGCAGGACGAGGCCGGCCGCGTCATCCTCGACTTCAACTTCGCCTACAACCCGTCCTGCGCCTATTCGGATTCCTGGGTCTGCCCGCTCTCTCCGCCGGAGAACCTCCTCCCGATGCCTGTACGGGCGGGGGAGATGGCACCCACCCGATCCTGAGCGTCTGGCTCCAAATAGAAACGTCCTCGTTCCTTAAGCTGAGTTGGCCGCCGGAGGCGGCCCCCGAAGCACGCGCCGGATGGTGATCGGGCACACGTGCAACCGTCCCGCGTTCTTCGATCGGAACCTCAGGAAGAGGAGATCGGGGATCCCGGCCAAGCTCTGAGATCGCCGGCCTCAACTCCGGGCCATGTCTCGGTTGGCCTGCCGACGCGCCGGTGCCGCCGCGCGGGTCGCTGCCGTAGCTCAGATAGAGCACTCCCTCGGGAAAGGTCGGCTCCTTTATGGTAACCCATTGAAAACGTTGATTTCAGCTTTAAAATCGAGGCGTTCGGGTGACGCTTGGGCAACATTTTCGCTGCGGCTGCTTGAAAGGGCAGCCAAGCTGGTGTTCAAGGTCGCACAATCGAACCCTCGCGTTGGGGGTGTCAGGAGGTTCGCTGCCGTAGCTCAGTGGTAGAGCACTCCCTTGGTAGATCATTGCCTCGTCGATCGGAAACGGTCGGACGAAAACCGCTCAAAGTCGGGGAAAGCTAACGAGCCAATCGGCTCCATGCCAATCCCGAGCCAAGCCCGGTCAGCCGGGAAGGTGTAGAGGCCAGACGGGCGGCACCTAAGGATCGGAAGGTCACGGTGAAGGGATGGTCCAGCTCGCAAACCTAACGGGGCCGCGAAAGCGGTAGCGGGATGAAGGGAGAGGTCGAGAGTTCGATCCTCTCTGGCAGCACCACTTTCCGGCTTCAACCTTGCGGCGGCGGGGATGAGGTTCGTATGATTTCGCTGCTCAAGAAATTTGTTCTGGACAGCATGTGCTTATGAACGGTCGCGGGCCTTGGGGCTTCGTTTCCGTCCGGGCATTATGCCTGGGTTGCCTACCAGAGGTGCTTTCCGGTCACGCCCGCTGCGTGAGGCTTATTCGAGGCCTAGCGAAGCTGGCAGGCGCTCCGGCGCCCGGGCTTGGACCGGGGGAGCTTGCTTCGGGACCGGAGATCGCGCTCGGCCAACACATCACGGCGTGAATCACTCGGCTCCGGTCGATTCACGAATATTTCGGCATGAGGGGAAGCAGGGCTTCGCGTCCCGACCTCTATCGGGCGGACAGCTACGCCGCGTCGCAGCCGTTCGGCGAGGGCGTCGGGCGGCTGCCGACGCCGGCATCCTGTACGACAGCCTGCGGCATCTTGGGGGCGTGGACGTCGTGGCCTACCGGCCGTCAAACATCCTCGACGTCTTGCAGGCGGATCATTTCGCGATCACCGTCGAAGCGGATCGAGGCGCGGAAAGCTTTAAGAAGGCGCTCCGGGGGACTTTTTCGACCTATGACGCTCCCTATCTCCCGATCGAGAGCAGCCGCCCTGAAGGGCCAGACGTCTAGCAGGGTTGCCATACCGGCTAGAGAAATACTCCCTTCCCACGCATAGATTGCAGAGCGTGCTTCGTCGAAGTCCCGACGAGGCGTTGTTGCGCTCTCTCATCGACTCGACACGTCCACGGTACCCGAACGGCCGAGAACTTCCGAGGACCGCGACCGGTCCCTCCCCGCCGTGTCCATGAGATCAGAACGTGATGCCCGCCTCGACCATGTAGCGGTCCTGCGACGTGCGGTTGCCGGTGCGACCGAAGCCGGTGCCGAGGGTTCCGAGGTTTGCCGGGTCACCCCGGGTGATGTCGAACAGCTCGACATGGGAGTACTCGCCGCGCAGGAAGAAGCGGTTCATCGTGAAGGTGGGCGTGATCGTGAACGACACTGCGGAACTGCCTGGGCCGTACAGGAGGCTCGTCGTGCCCGAGCCGCGAATTCCGGTTTGCTCCTCGTACTCGACCCGGCCGGCCAGCGCGAAGTTGTCCGTGAACGCGTAGCTCGCCAGCACGGCGCCGCCATAGGTCGAGGCATCCGTGAAGATGCCGAGGCCGACATCGCGCTCGACGTGAGTGAACTGGAAATAGGGCGTCACGCTGAACGGGCCGTTGGAATAGGTGTAGTTCAGGCTGAAGATGCCGCTGTTCTGCTGAAACAGGGGCGTCGCAAACTGGTAGCGGAGACTGCGGTTGAGCACGTTCGTGCGGCCAAGATTGAGGCCGCCGTTGACGCCGAACGAGTTGTTGTCGTCGAGCTTGTAGGCGACCGAGCCCGTGAACCAGCTGATCTGGCCGGAGAAGAAGCCGTCCGTCCCGGCGAGCGACACGGACCACGGTCCCTCGGCGTAGTTGAGCTGGACCCCGTGATTGATGGTGTTCTCCTGGTTGAACAGCAGCCCGCGCTGGATGTTCAGGTTCTGGAACGTGAACGGCGCTTCGGTGCCGATCAGCGTCGGCATGCGGCCGCCCTGGATCGACCAATTGTCGTTGATGACGAACTTACCGAACGCGACGGGCAGCGGCGTGAACAGGAGGTCCGTTTGGTCGAAGGTGCCGTAGTTGACCAATCCGAGCGCCGGTATGGCGTAAGCGCCGGCCTGGACGAAGAACTGGAACGGTCCGTCCGCCTTCTGCACAAAGGCCTGGAGGTTGGTGAAATCGACGCGCCCGGCCCGGTCGTTCGGAAGCGGGGCGGGCGAGAACGGGAACGGGTTGGTCTGCGTGTAGGCGTAACCGGTGACGGCCCCGCCGACATAGAGATCGCCGAAGCCCGGGATGGTGAGGCAGGCTGGATCCGGGTTCTGCTTGATGATGCCTCCGTATGCGGGCAGGGAGAGGGCGGTCTTGCAGGATGCCGGGGTGGCCACCGGCGCGGGCGCCGCCGGCACGTCAGCGGCGAGCGCGTCGCCACACCAGGTGAGTGCCGGGTACGTCAGCAACGAGCTGCCGATCACGGCTGCGAGGCTCCGGCACCGCCAGGAAGAGAGACCCTGCGGCAATCTGATAGGGCACGGCCCCCGAACTTCCACATGATGTTTGGACGTCGCGAGACTGCGACCTGGCGTGCTTGGGCTCATCGCGTAACGGGCCTCGGACCTGAACCGCTGCCGAGGTAGCCTGACGCTCACTCATTCGCTAATAAAAATAGCATAAAAGCCCAGGACTGTTGCACTTCCAGCACAAGTCGTCTTTGGCCATATGGCAATTCGGCTCCTCGTCCCTAGAAGGCGAGTAAGTCGGCAACACAACACCTCACGCTGCGTATGAACAGACTGGTCGTGTTCTTACTCGATTCCACAATCTCGTTCGAGCACCGACGTGCAGGTTGTGCCCTGTGCTGACGTAAGTGGATCTCCCCCCGCAACGCTGCGAGATCCGGCCTGACCGCTCCGGCCGGTCCAGAGGTCGCCCGGCCGGCTGGTGACAGGGTCATTTCGGGGACCTTGGACAGGTCACGCTCCGTCTTGAGTAGGGTTCCCTGTCCGAGATATGAAGGCCGCGTGCAATCCATCCTTCGTGCGAGCGCCACGCAGAGCGGCGACGACTGCCGCATCGCGCAGCCCGCGCGCCGCGCAGGCCAGCGCGTTGAGTTGTGCCCCGGCTGCCCCGGTCGGAAGCAGCAGCATGAAGACGAGGTCGACCGGTTTGCCGTCCACGGCGTCGAACGGAATGGGAGCCTTCAGCCGGGCCAGCACCCCTAGGGGCGCCGTGATGTCCGGCATGCGCGCATGCGGAAGCGCGATCCCCTCACCCATGCCGGTGGAACCGAGTTCCTCACGCCGGGTGAGAGCCCCTAGGATCAGGTCGGGCGCCACGCCGACGGAATGGGCGGCGTGCCTCGAAAGCTCGGCGAGTACCTGCGTCTTTCCGGAGGCGCGCATGTCGAGAATCACGTCCTTGGGCGAGAAGAAGTCGGTCAGGATCATGATCTATCACGCAGAACAGGCTGTGAGCGGGTTGGTTTAGTCCGGAGAGCGCAGGCGGTAGCCGACGCCGGTCTCGGTCAAGATGTATTGCGGCTGCTCCGGGTTCGGCTCCAGCTTCTGCCGGAGGGCTCTGACATATACCCTGAGATACTGCGTGTCCGTCGACCCGCCCCAGACCTCGCGTAGGAGCTGGGCATGGGTCATGACCCGTCCGGCGTGGTGCACGAGATGGCGGAGCATGTCGTATTCCTTCGGGGACAGCTTCACGTCTCTCTCGCCGACCTTGACGATACGGCGTACGAGATCGACCGAGAGATCGCCGCCGCGGAAGACCGACCGTTCCCCCTGACTCTGCATCCGGTGACGGAGCGCCGTCCTCATCCGGGCGAGAAGCTCGTTCATGCCGAACGGCTTCGTGACGTAATCGTCGGCACCGAAATCCAGGGCTTCGACCTTGCCCTTCTCGTCCTCCCGGCTCGAGAGCACGAGAATGGGAACGTGCTCGTGCTTCTCCCGGATGAGGCGGAGAAGCTCGTGGCCCGAGATGTCGGGCAACCCGAGATCGAGGATGACGAGATCCGGTTCTTCGAGCGCGAGCGCTTCGAGGGCGACCCTGCCGTTCCTGGCGTCGGTGATCTGATACCCCTGCGTGGTCAGGCCCGTGTGCAGGAGCTTTCGGATGGCCGGCTCGTCGTCGATAACGAGAACCTTGTTCTTCAGTGCGCTCATGCTGCCGTATCCAGCCGGCGCGTGTCGGCCGGTACGGGAATGGCCAGCGTGAACACGGCGCCGCTCCGGTCGGTGCGGTTGCCGGCCGTGATCGTGGCGCCGATCGCCTCGACGAACCCCCGTGAGATCGCGAGACCGAGCCCCGTGCCCGCCCGAACGCTGTCGCCCTTCCGGGCGCGATAGAACTTGTCGAAGATGCGCTCGACGTCGCCAGGTGGAATGCCCGGCCCTTCGTCGATCACCTGGAGGCACACCGTCCCTCCATCGAGCCACGATTCGATGCGGATTGTGGAGCCTCCGTCGGCGTACTTGGCGGCATTGTCGAGGATGTTGAAAAGCACTTGCTCGAACAGCACGGCATCCAGGTTCAGCATCGGGAGATCGGCCGGGAGTTGCACGTCGACATGGTGCTGCTCAAGGATCTTGGAGGCCCGCGCGAGCGCGGAACCGACGATCTCGCTGACATCGTGAGGGGCAAGGTTCGGAGTAACGGCGCCCGATTCCAGCTTCGTCATGTCGAGCAGATTGGCGATGAACCGATTCAGGCGCTCCGATTCCTCGATGATGGTCGCGACCAGTCCCGCCTTGTCCGTCTCCGCCAGGTCCGCGTCCAGGTCGCGGATCATCCCGGCCGCGCCCAGGATCGAGACGAGGGGCGTCTTCAGATCATGCGAGATGGAGGTCAGCAGCGCCTGCCGGAGCCGGTCGGTCTCGGCCGAGAGCTTCGCGCGGTCGAGATCCTCGACCAGATGTACCCGCTCGATGGCGAGTGCGCCCTGGTCGGACAGCGCATCGAAGAGGCGGCGTTGCTCCGGCGTTAGGAGTGGGCCGGGCTTGTCGCTATCCAGTCCCACCACGCCGACGAACCCACGGCCGGTCCGCATCGGCATGAACAGCCGCTTCGCGCCGGGAAGCGTGTCCGCGTCTCGACCGGCCGGCCTGCCGTTCGCGAACGTCCAGCGCGCGGCCGCGAGATCGGCGTCATCCAGGACATCCTCGGGCGGGTATCCGGCCCGTAGGGTGAGCGTGCCGTCCTCCGGCAGCAGGATCACGATCCTGACCTTGAGCATGGACGCCATCTGGAACGCGGTCGCCCAGAGAACCTCGTCGAGCGTCCCACAGCCGGCCAGCTTCCGGCTGAAACTGTAGAGCGCGTCTGTGGCGCGGGCGCGGCTCTGCGCGGCGACGGCCTGCAGGCGGGCCCTCGCTCCGAGATTGGAGACCAGGACGGCGACGAGCGTGAAGAAGAACAGAGCCGCGACGTTGGTCGGGTCGGCGATCGTGAAGGTGTAGAGCGGAGGCAGGAAGAAGAAGTTGTACGCGAGAGATGAAAGCACCACCCCGAACAGGGAGGGCCAGAGTCCGAATTCGACGGCGATCCCGACGACAGCGGTGAGGAAGATGAGATCGACGCTTTCGATCCCGATCAGAGGCTGGAGGATCTCGCCCAGGGCCAGCGCCGCCCCGGCCGCGAGGGCTGCGGCCACGAACTCGAAAGGGTTCGGGGGCCTGCTGACCGGCGCCGGCCGGCCGGACTTCTCCGGAACCGCCTCAGCCGGCACGTTGCCGGCGACCACGTTGACGCTGATGTCTCCCGAGCGCCGAACCAGGTCGTGCACGACCGATCCGTGGACGATCTCGAACCACCGGGATCGGGTGGACTTGCCGATGACGATCTGGGTGCAATTGTTCTCTTGTGCGTAGCCGATCACGTCGTCCGCGAGCCGGCGTGCGCCTCCGGGCAGCGTCACGGCTTCCCCGCCCAGGCGTTCCACGAGACGCAGCGTATCCGCGATGCGATCCCGGTCCCCCTCCGACAGCTGCAGGCTGCGCCGTCCTTCGATGAACAGGGCTGCCCATGGGGCGCGCAGCCGATCCGCGAGCCGCTTCCCGTAGCGGACCAGCCCTGCCGAGCGCGGGTCTTCGCTGACGCAGACGAGGACGCGCTCGCCCGCAGCCCAGGGTCCCGCGATGGCGTGGGATTGCATGTGGGCGAGGAGCTGATCGTCCACGCGCTGAGCCGTGCGGCGGAGCGCGAGCTCGCGCAAGGCGGTCAGGTTGCCCGGCGAGAAGTAATGCCTGAGCGCGCGCTCGGCGTGCTTGGCGACGTAGACCTTGCCTTCCCGAAGGCGCCTCATGAGGTCGTCGGGGGTCAGGTCGATGACCTCGATCTCTTCGGCTTCGTCGATGATCCCGTCGGGCACCGTCTCCCTCACCCGGATGCGAGTGATCTGGGCGACCACGTCATTCAGGCTCTCGAGGTGCTGGATGTTCACGGTCGTGAAGACGTCGATGCCGGCGGCCAGGAGTTCCTCGACGTCGAGGAAGCGTTTGGGATGGCGGCTTCCGGGCCCGTTCGTGTGGGCCAGCTCGTCGACGAGAACCAGCTGGGGACGTCGCTCCAGGACGCCGTCGAGATCCATCTCGTCAAGCTGACGGCCCTTGTAGTCGAGCACCCGCCGCGGAAGAACCTCCAGGCCTTCCACGAGCGCCATGGTCTCGGCCCGACCATGCGTCTCCACCACTCCGATCACGACGTCCACACCTTCGCGCCGCCGGGCCTGGGCATTCGTCAGCATCTCGTAGGTCTTTCCGACCCCGGGCGCGGCGCCGAGGAAGACCTTCAGGCGACCGCGGCGCCCCTCTGCGGCGCGCGCGGCCGCCAGAAGGACGTCGGGTCGGGACCGGGCTCGGCCCAGGCCATGCACTCCGTCCTCGGACATCTCCGGGAAAGCCCGACGAGGCCGGCCAGGCGGCTAACGCCGGCCGAGCCCGTCGAGCGCTCGGTTCAGCGCCAGGACGCTGACGCGCGGCTCGCCGATCATCCCGAGCAGCCGGGCTTCCGCGTGGTCCGCGACGATCTGCCTGGCGTGATCCTCGGGGATGTTGCGCGCTTTCGCGACCCGCGGCACCTGAAACAAAGCTGCCTCGGGCGAGATATGCGGATCGAGGCCCGAGCCGGACGTGGTCACGAGATCCATCGGCACCGCAGATGCAGGATTTTCGGCCTTCAGCTTCGCAACCTCGTCCTTGACCCGCTCGACGAGCGCCGCGTTGGTCGGGCCGAGATTGGAGCCGGACGAATTCGCCGCGTTGTAAGGCGCGGGCACCGTCTTGCTGGCGTCCGCCGGGTCGGCCGTCGTGGTCGCCGAAGGCCGGCCATGGAAGTAGCGATCGCTCGTGAAGGTCTGTCCTATCAGCTCGGAGCCGACCACCTTGCCGCCTTCCTCGATGAGACTGCCCGCAGCCTGGCGAGGGAATACCACGCCGGCGATGCCGGTCATGGCCAGCGGATAGACGAACCCCGTGATCAGGGTGAGGGCGACGACCAGGACGAGCGCCGGACGTATTTCTCTCAACATGGCTTGCCCTTTCGATCAGGCGAGGTGTAGGGCGGCGACCAGCATGTCGATCGCCTTGATGCCGATGAACGGGACGACGATGCCACCCAGCCCATAGACGAGGAGGTTGCGGCGAAGGAGCGACGCCGCCCCGACCGCGCGATAGGAGACGCCGCGCAACGCGAGCGGGATGAGCGCCACGATCACCAGGGCATTAAAGATGATCGCGGATAGGATGGCGCTCTGCGGGGAGGCAAGCCCCATGACGTTGAGCGCGCCGAGCTGCGGATAGAAGGCCAGGAACATCGCGGGGATGATGGCGAAGTATTTCGCAACGTCGTTCGCGATGGAGAACGTCGTCAGGGCGCCGCGGGTCATCAGCAGCTGCTTGCCGATCTCCACCACCTCGATGAGCTTCGTCGGATCAGAATCGAGGTCGACCATGTTGCCGGCCTCGCGGGCCGCGACCGTGCCGGTGTTCATCGCCACGCCGACGTCGGCCTGGGCGAGCGCCGGCGCGTCGTTGGTGCCGTCGCCGCACATGGCCACGAGCTTGCCCTTCGCCTGCTCCTCGCGGATGAGCGCGAGCTTCATCTCGGGCGTCGCCTGGGCCAGGAAGTCGTCGACCCCCGCCTCGGCGGCGATCGCGGCCGCCGTCATCGGGTTGTCGCCCGTGATCATGACGGTGCGGATGCCCATGCGGCGGAGCTCGTCGAAGCGCTCCCGGATGCCGCCTTTCACGACGTCCTTGAGGTAGATGACCCCGAGCAACCGGCCGTCGCGCGCGACCGCGAGCGGCGTGCCGCCGGCCTTCGCGATCTCCTCCGAGATGGCCTGGATCTCCCGCACCTGCTCGGCCCCAACGCGGGTCTTGAGGACCTGAACGGCTCCTCCGGAGGACGCCAGCGACATGGAGGCGGTGTCCACATGGGCGAGGATGGCCTCGACGGCGCCCTTGCGGATCGAGACGCCGTCGCCGTCGATGCCGCTCATCCGCGTCTGCGCCGTGAACGGCACGAAGGTGGCGTTCAGCTGCCCCATGTCGCGCGCCCGGATGCCATGTTTCTCCTTCGCCAAGACGACGATGGATCGCCCCTCGGGGGTCTCGTCCGCCAGCGAGGCGAGCTGCGCGGCATCGGCCAGGTCCTCCGCCGAGACGCCCCGGACAGGCCGGAACTCGGATGCCTGACGGTTGCCGAGCGTGATCGTGCCCGTCTTGTCGAGAAGCAGCGTGTCGACGTCGCCGGCCGCCTCGACGGCGCGGCCGGACATGGCGAGCACGTTGAACTGCACCAGGCGGTCCATGCCGGCGATGCCGATCGCCGAGAGGAGCGCGCCGATCGTCGTCGGGATCAGGGTCACGAACAGCGCGACGAGGACGACCACCGAGATCGACCCGCCCGCATAGGCGGCAAAGCTCGGGATGGTGGCGGTC
>CALMTJ010000135.1:4595-14972 GCA_937872715.1 uncultured Methylobacteriaceae bacterium | reverse complement strand
CGGCGCCCGTCGGCGCCGCGCCGATCCAGATGCGGGCGCCCTCTACGCCGGACGACGCGACGCGCGAGGAGCGCGTCCGCATGACCAAGCTCCGGCAGACCATCGCCCGCCGGCTCAAGGAGGCGCAGAACATCGCCGCCATGCTGACGACGTTCAACGACGTCGACATGAGCGCCGTGATGAAGATGCGCACCCAGTACAAGGACGCCTTCGAGAAGAAGCACGGCGCCAAGCTCGGCTTCATGGGCTTCTTCACCAAGGCGGTGGTGCAGGCCTTGAAGGAGCTGCCGGCCGTCAATGCCGAGATCGACGGCCAGGACATCGTCTACAAGAACTACTACCATATCGGCATCGCGGTCGGGACCGAGAAGGGTCTCGTGGTGCCGGTGGTGCGCGACGCCGACCGGCTGTCGATCGCCGAGATCGAGAAGGCGGTCGCGGGATACGGCAAGAAGGCCCGCGATGGCCAGCTCAAGATCGAGGAGATGCAGGGCGGCACCTTCACGGTCACGAACGGCGGCATCTACGGCTCGCTGATGTCGACCCCGATCCTGAACTCGCCGCAATCCGGCATCCTGGGCATGCACCGGATCGAGGAGCGCCCGGTCGTCCGCGGCGGCCAGGTCGTGGCGCGGCCGATGATGTACCTCGCCCTGTCCTACGATCACAGGATCGTGGACGGCCGGGAGGCCGTCACCTTCCTGGTCCGGGTCAAGGAGGCGTTGGAGGATCCGGCGCGTCTCGTGCTCGACCTGTGAGACGCCTGGCACCTCATGCAGGTTTGGATCGCCGTTTCGGAGATCGTCCGGAACGTCGCGCTAGCTTTAGCCGCGGGTGTTGGGTCCTGGCTGGCCTGGCGGAAGCTCGCGCCGGAGCAGCAGCAAGCCAGCAGTTCGGCTGTTCGAGCGGAGCTTGCGCGACGTGCCCACGTCGTGGAACTCTTCAACCGCGCGGCCGGTCAACTCGGCGACCCGCGGCTTGAGATTCGCTTGAGCGCCATCTACGTTCTCCGGGAGGTTGGTCGGGACTTCCCGGATCTCGCCGATCCGGTCTTCGAACTCCTCCAGGCTCATCTCCGGGAACGGAAGTCGGCATACGGCGACGACGATCCGCCTGTCGATGTCGCTGCCATCGTCGAGACGTTGCGAGCGAGGGTTGTTCGACATGACGGCGAGTAGTCCGCGAAGCTTAGAGCGCCCCAGGGTCGACCTGCAAGGCGCCTTCGTGCGGCGAACCGATCTGACCGGGTTCGTTCTACGCGGCGCCAACCTGTCGAACGCGGATGCCAGCGGAGCGTCGTTCCGCGACGCCGATTTCGACGGCGCGCGACTGTCCGGCACGGTTCTTCGAGGTGCCGACCTGACGGGCGCCCGCAATCTGACCGCGGCGCAACTCGCGGAAGCCGTGATCGACGACAAGACGGTCCTGCCGACCGGTATCGACCGAGCCGAAATCAGCCGTTTGTCGCGTTCTCGTTCCTGATCACTCACGTTGAATTGGATGATGCCCTACGATCTCGTCGTCATCGGCACCGGCCCCGGGGGTTACGTGTGCGCCATCCGGGCCGCGCAGCTCGGGCTGCGGGTCGCCGTGGTGGAGAAGCGCTCGACCTTCGGCGGCACGTGCCTCAACGTGGGCTGCATGCCGTCCAAGGCGCTGCTCCACGCCTCCGAGCTCTTCGCCGACGCGCGCGACCACTTTGCCGGGATGGGGATCGGCGTCCCGTCGCCCAGTCTCGACCTGCCGAAGATGATGTCCTTCAAGCAGCAGGGCATCGACGGCAACACCAAGGGCGTCGAGTTCCTCCTGAAGAAGAACAAGGTCGACACCTTCCAGGGCACCGGCCGGATCGCGGCGGCCGGCCGGATCGAGGTGACGGCCGCGGACGGCTCGACGAAGGAGGTCGAGGCGAAGGCGATCTGCATCGCGACCGGGTCCGAGGTCTCCCCACTCCGGGGCGTCACGATCGACGAGAAGATGGTCGTGTCCTCCACGGGCGCGCTGTCGCTCGAGAAGGTGCCCGGCAAGCTCGTCGTCGTCGGGGCGGGCGTGATCGGCCTCGAACTCGGCTCCGTGTGGCGGCGTCTCGGCGCCGAGGTCACGGTTGTCGAGTATCTGGACCGCATCCTGCCGGGGCTCGACGGCGAGGTGGCGAAGCAGTTCCAGCGCATCCTCGGGCGGCAGGGCTTCGCCTTCAAGCTCGGCTCCAAGGTCACGGGCATCGATACGGGCGGCGGCGCGGCCAAGGTGACGATCGAGCCGGCGCAAGGGGAGGGCGGCGCGACCGTGCTGGAGGCCGACATCGTGCTGGTGGCGACTGGCCGCTACGCCTACACGGAAGGCCTCGGCCTCGAGGCCGCCGGCGTGAGGACGGACGGGCGCGGCCGCGTCGAGATCGACGGGCATTTCGCCACCAGCGTGCCCGGCATCTACGCGATCGGGGACGTGGTGGCCGGCCCGATGCTCGCCCACAAGGCCGAGGACGAGGGCATGGCGCTGGCCGAGATCCTGGCCGGCAAGGCGGGCCACGTGAATTACGACGTGATCCCGTCCGTCGTGTACACCTCACCGGAGGTCGCGGCCGTCGGGCGGTCGGAAGAGGAACTGAAGGAGGCCGGCACTGCCTACAAGGTCGGCAAGTTCCCGTTCACGGCGAACGGGCGGGCCAAGGTCAACAAGACCACGGACGGGTTCGTGAAGATCCTGGCCGATGCCGCGACGGACCGCGTGCTCGGCGTCCATATCATCGGGGCGGATGCCGGCGGCATCATCGCGGAAGCGGCGGTCGCGATGGAGTTCGGCGCCTCGGCGGAGGACATGGCCCGCACCTGCCACGCGCACCCGACCTTGAACGAGGCCGTGAAGGAAGCGGCCCTCGCGGTCGACAACCGCGCCATCCACATGTGAGAACGGCGGCCGCGTTCAGGTCCGCCCATCGTCACCGCGGGCGAAGCGAACAACGCCCGGTCGGAGCATCGGCCCGGGGCTCTCCCTCGACCGTGCCTTGTCGCGATGACGGGTCGTCGCACGGTCGGCCAAGGCTCCGGCGTGACGACGATCGGTACAAGCGTCGAGACTCGCTCTAAGGACGCGGACAACGACAAGCCGCGCGGGAGGAAGCGATGAGCCAGGGAGCTGCGGCGCCCGGCCTGGACGTGCCGGACGGGCGGGCCGCGTGGCTGCGGCTGCTCGTGGCGGTCGCGCTGAGCACGATCGGCGGTGTCGGGATGTGGTCCGTGGTGGTCGCCCTCCCGGCCGTTCAGGCCGAGTTCGGGGCGGCGCGCGGCGACGCCTCGGTGCCTTACACCGTCATCATGATCGGCTTCGGCATCGGCGGCGTCCTGCTCGGCCGGCTGTCCGACCGGGCCGGGATCGTGGCCACGACCGCGCTCGGATGCGGGCTGCTCGCCGCGGGCTACATCGCCGCGGCCCTGGCGCCCAGCCTGGCGGTCTACGGCGCGGCCCACGGGCTCCTGATCGGGCTCGGCTCGTCGGCGAGTCTTGCCCCGCTCCTGGCCGACGTCTCGCTCTGGTTCGTGCGGCGGCGGGGCATCGCGGTCGCGATCGCGGCTTCCGGGAATTACGTCGCCGGCGCCGTCTGGCCGCCGGTGGTGCAAGGGGCGACGGCCGCCTATGGCTGGCGCGCCACGCATCTCGGGATCGCGGCGTTCTGCGCCGTGTCGATGCCGCCCCTGATCCTGCTTCTGCGGCGCAGGGCGAACTTCTCGGCGGAATCCAGGGCCGCCGCCCGCCCGGCCTTCCTGCCGGAACCGCTCACGATCTCGCCCGGAACCCTCCAGGCGCTCCTCGTCGTGGCCGGGATCGCGTGCTGCGTCGCCATGGCGATGCCGCAGGTCCATATCGTCGCCTATTGCGGCGATCTCGGCTACGGCGCCGCGCGCGGCGCCGAGATGCTGGCCCTGATGCTCGGCTTCGGTATCGTGTCGCGGATCGCCTCCGGGTTCGTGGCCGACCGGATCGGCGGCCTCCTGACGCTGCTGGCCGGCTCGCTCCTCCAAGGCGTGGCGCTCGCGCTCTACACAGTTTTCGACGGGCTGGGGCAGCTTTACGTCATCTCGGCCCTGTTCGGCCTCTTCCAGGGCGGCATCGTGCCGAGCTACGCCATCATCGCGCGCGATTACTTCCCGGCCTCGGAGGCGGGTTCGAGGATGGGCATCCTCCTCACCGCGACCCTGTTCGGGATGGCGCTCGGCGGCTGGCTGTCCGGCGTGATCTTCGACCTCACCGGCTCCTACCACGTGGCCTTCCTGAACGGGCTCGGCTGGAACCTGCTCAACGGGTCGATCGCCGTCTTCCTCCTGACGAGGAGGCGGGCCGGGAAGCTGCCGGTCGGCGGCGTCCCGGCCGCCTATAGACTCGCGTCAGCGCAAGACTGACGCGAGCGTCACCGCCGTTGCCAACGCGAGCAGCAGCACCCAGCCTATGAGCTGCTGCGGGTACAGGCCGAGCGGACGGGGAGTCTCGCCCGCGAAATCGGGATCGACCCAGGCCGTCCCGGGAAGAAGCGGAGAGAACATGAGCGCCACCCAGTATAGGGAGGCGACCAGGGCGGCGATCAGGATCGTCGTGAGGTCGAGCGGCAGCGCGAACAGCAGGACGGTCGCGAGCAGGCCCTGGCCGAGCCCCATCATGATGCCCTGCGCATTGTGGAACTTGGCATGCGGTGTCCAGAGTGGGTTCCTGAGGTGCTGCCTGGCGCCGAAAGGGATGATCAGGTCGGCGAAGAGGCCGCCCAAGGCCGTCACGACGGCGACGGCGACGATGATCCAGCGTGCTCCTTCCATCTCGGGCGCTCAGCGGAGGGAGTTCGTGTTGTCACGCGCCCACTCCCCGAAGCTGCGGGGCATACGGCCCGGCACGTCCTCGGCATCGCGGACGCCTGCGATCACGTCCGCGCCGCGCTCTCGCATGGTGGTGAATGTGGCGCGACCGCTTGTTCCCGTCGCGTCATGCACGAAAATCCCGTCCGCCATCGATCGTCTCCCATCAGCGCGGCCGGTCACGGCCGCCGATCGGAGAATACTGCCCACGGCGTCCGCGCGGTGGTATCGAGAAACGACCATGAACGACCGTCGAGGCCCGCCATGTCGTGACGCGGCGTCCTCCAGCGCCTATCTGCGGGTGATGATCGGCCCGACACTCGCGCGTCCATGCGAGCGCTAGACGACGCCCTCTCCTCGCTGGGCGCTCCCATGCTCTTGCGGCCGCTTGGCGGCTCCAGCGAGCCTGCCGCAGCGATTGCCCGCTGGCGGCACGGCCCGACGACGGTGGACGTGCCGGCGTCCGATGCCATCCGCCTGGTCATGACGCTGGTCGACGGTCGCGACGTCCGCCGCCCGGGTGGAGGTGCGCTGGGCGACCGCGCCCAGGCGGGCAGCATCTCCGTGTTCATGCCGGCGGAGCGTGTCCGCGTTCCGATCGGCGGCGATGCGGACGTGGTCCAGCTCTTCGTCCGGCAGGATTTCGCCGAGGCGCTGCTCGGCTCGCCCTTCGAACACGTCCCGGTCTTCGGCCTGCGCGACTTCGGCATGCAGGCCATGGTCGCGCGCATCCTGGTCGGAACCGTGGGCCGCGGGTTCGGCGATCGCCCCATGGCCGACGAAGCGCTCCTCGCGCTGCTTCGCCGGGTCAGGGACCACGCAGCAGAACGGCGGCTATCGGTGCGACCTCCGCCGTCGCGCCGCAAGGGCGGCATGCCCCCCGCCGCCCTACGCAGGGTGGAGGAGGCGATCGAGGCGGCGCTCGAGAACGCGGCCTCGCCGACGCTCGCCAACCTGGCCGCGGTCGCCCGAAGCAGCGTGACGCATTTCGCGCGCTCGTTTCGCCAGCAGACGGGCATCAGCCCCCATCGCCATCTGATCCGCCGCCGCATCGAGCATGCGACCTCGCTGTTGCGATGCGCGGATTTGGCAGTGGCCGACATCGCCGACCGGGTTGGCTTCTCGAGCCCTGCCCACTTCGTCGCCACCTACCGGGCCACGATGGGCGTGACACCCGGCGCCGTGCGGGCCGCCTTGGCGGCGTCATCCTCGGCCGGCTAGCGGGCCGTCGCCAGCAGGATCGCGACCCCGGCCAGGATCAGGGCGATCCCGCCGAGCTCGCGCGTCTCGGTGACCTGCCGGAACAGCCGGCGCGACACGGCCTGGGCGAGGAGCACCTCGACAAGCGCCAGGGTCCTGACATTCGCGGCCGCCGTCACAGCGAAGCCGATGAACCAGAATTGCGAGGCTCCCGCCCCCGTCAGCCCGGCGAGGAGCGACTGACGCCAGACGGCGAGGCTCCCGACGAGCCCGGCGCGGTCGAAGGCGAGGAGGTAGGCGAGCAGGATCGCGGTCTGCACGAGGAGGCTGGCGGTCAGCGCGGTCGTCGCCCGGACCACGAAGGAGCCGCCGTCGAGCGACAGGATCGCGCCCCTGAAGCCGATCGCGGAGAGCGCGAACATGGCTCCGGCCGCGAGCCCGAACAGGATCGGCCGGAGCCCCGCCCCCCGCATCTCGCCCGCTATCCTCGGCGTCCACCCGACCAGGATCACGCCGGCCGTGGCGACCACGATCGCCGCGAGCGTCAGCGGCGCGAGCCGGTCGCCGAGCACGGCGAGGCCGTAGAGCGCGAGCTGGATCGGCTCCGTCTTGATCAGGGCGGTGACGACGGAGAAGGACCGCTCCCGCATCGCGGCCAGCATCAGGACCGTGGCCAGGATCTGGGTCGCGGCGCCGAGCAGGAGGAACGGCCGGAACCCGGGCCCTCCGCCCGGAAGGCCCTCGCCGGAGACGGCGAGCACGCCCGCCAGGAACAGGAGCGAGAACGGGAAGCCGTAGAGGAAGCGCACCTGCGCCGCCCCGACCGTGCCGATGCTCTCCGCGAGCCGGCGCTGCATCGTGTTGCGGGCGACCTGGCCGCAGGACGCGATCAGGGTCGCGGGGATCCAGACGAGGCTCGTGTCCACGGCCCCCTCCCGGCGGCGCCTTGCTGTCGCCACGTATGAGCCGATAAGACTCGCCGCTCAACGGCGCCGTCCGGTCCGGACGGCCTCGTCCCGTGCGTCGATCTCCACGTTTCGCGACTTCCTAAACCACTCGCAGGCCATATGCTGGGGATGACCACCACGGAGCCGATCCGCATGGCGAGCCGCGCCGCGTTCCTGGCCACCTCCGTCCTGATCGGGGCCGCGGGCGCCGCCTCGGCCGGCACGCCGGCGCTGGTGATCGACGTCGCGTCCGGCAAGGTGCTGGTCTCCGAGCGCGCGACGGACCCGTGGTTCCCGGCCTCCATCACCAAGCTGATGACGACCTACGTGGCGCTGGACCTCGTGCGCCAGGGCCGCGTCTCCATGAACTCCCTCCTGACGGTCTCGGCCGAGGCGGCGGCCGAGCCGCCCTCGAAGATGGGCTTCAAGCCCGGCACGCAGCTCACGCTCGACAACGCGCTGAAGATCATCATGGTGAAGTCGGCGAACGACATCGCCATGACGATCGGCGAGAATCTGGGCGGCTCGACGGAGGGCTTCGCCCGGCTGATGAACGACGCTTCCCGGCGCATCGGCATGCGGGAAAGCCGCTGGGTCAACGCCAACGGCCTCCCGGACGAGCGTCAGCAGACGTCGGCCCGCGACATGGCGATCCTGGCCCGTGCGCTCCTCACGGAATTCCCCGAGCACGACGAGCTCTTCCGCATCGGCGCGCTGAAGCTCGGCCGGCAGGTGATCCGCAACCATAACGGCATGCTCGGGCGCTACCCGGGCGCGGACGGGATGAAGACGGGCTTCATCTGCATGGGCGGGTTCAACATCGTCGCGAGCGCCACCCAGAACGGGCGCCGGCTGATCTCCGTCGTGATGGGCTATCCGTCGGCGCGGGAGCGCGACCTCAGGGCCGCCGACCTGTTCGACCAGGGCTTCGGCTCCCTCGGCTGGGGCGCGCAGCGGGTCGAGGATCTGCCGCCCTCCGGCGCCATGAGTCCGCCGAACGTCCGCTCCTTCGTGTGCGGGCCGAACAAGCGCCTTCCGCAGGAGGATGACGAAACTGCCGTGGTGGCGCTGCGGGGCGGCAGCCAGAATGCCGAGAACCCGATCGCGGCCCTGTTCTCGCCGCTCGCCTTTGCGACCGCCTCGGCCGCCTCCGTTCCGGGCCTCGGTGCCCGCACGAGCCTCGGGCCGCGCGTCGCCTTCGAGCCGATCCCCATCTTCCTCGGCGCCGCGCCGAACTCGCCGGGAGATGCCGAGAGCGACGGCAAGGGCGTCCCCGTGCGGATCGCCGCGAAGCCCGTCCGGACGAAGCTCGTCGGACGCAACCCGGCGGCATCGGCGACCGACGGCAAGCTCTCGGCCCCGCCATCCCGGCCCGGAGGCGCGCAGCGGATCGAGACGCTCCAGACCGATCCGCAGCCCACGAGCCGCGCCGCCATCTCGGACAACATGGCCGGCCGGCCTTCCGCCGAGGTGAAGCCGAAGCCGGGCGCCATCGGCGCGTCCGGGGACGCGCGCCGCAAGCTCGGCGCCATCCCGATGAAGCCGAACCTGCCGGTCGCGGCCCTGCCGGAGAGCGGCGTCATTCCGGGAATCGAACAGCCGGCGGCCGGCAAGCCGAAGCCTGTGGCGGCGGCCGCGAAGGGCAGGCCGCTCGCGGCCGCCAAGCCCAAGGCGCCGGCCGTGTCGGGGCGGAACCCGGATCCCGCGGCGGAGGAATGATGCCGGAGGCCGACCTCCGACCGGCTCCCGGCGCGCGCCCGGCCCCGATCCCGCTGACGGTGCTGACCGGCTTCCTCGGCGCCGGCAAGACGACGGTGCTGAACGGGCTCCTGCGCGATCCCGCGCTCGCCGACACGCTGGTGATCATCAACGAGCTCGGCGACGTCGCGCTCGACCACCTCCTGGTCGAGGAGGTCGAGGACGGGCTCGTCCTCCTGTCGGCCGGGTGCCTGTGCTGCACCGTGCGGGGCGACCTCGTGACCACGCTGGAAGACCTGCTCCGCCGCCGCGACAACGGCCGGATCGAGCCGTTCCGGCGCATCCTGATCGAGACCACCGGCCTCGCCGATCCGGCGCCGGTGCTCTCGGTCGTGCTCGACCACCCCTACCTGTCGATCCGCTTCGTGCTCGCGGCCGTCGTTACCGTCGTCGATGCCGTGAACGGCGTCCCGTCGCTTCACAGGCATCCGGAGGCCGTCCGGCAGGTCGCGCTGGCCGACCGTCTCCTCGTGAGCAAGACCGACCTCGCGGCCGGACCCGCCGCGGATGCGCTGGAGACGCGGCTGCGCACCCTGAACCCGGTGGCGCCGATCATCCGGGTGGTGGACGGGAGCGTCGATGCCGCGACGGTGCTCGGCGGGGGGCTGTTCGATCCGGACGGCAAGATCGGCGACGTCGCCGCGTGGCTGTCGTCCGCCGGCGACGAAGCGGCGGCGGAGCCCGTCCATTCCGGCAGCGTCCAGGCCTTCACGCTCCGGAGCCAACGGCCGATCGGGGCGGGCGCCTTCGACACGTTCACGGAGATTCTCCGAGCCACTTTCGGGTCGCGCATCCTCCGCCTGAAGGGACTGGTCGAGTTCGCCGAGCGGCCCGGGCGCCCCGTCGTCGTGCACGGGGTGCAGCACCTGCTCCACGTTCCGGCCGAGCTGCCCGAATGGCCCGATGCCGACCGGACGACCCGCCTCGTGGTCATCGTCGACGACCTGCCGCGCGAGCCGATCGAGCGGCTGTGGAACGCCTTCGCGGGAAGGCCGGAGGTCGACCGCCCGGACGCGGCCGCGCTCGTCGACAACCCGCTCGCCCCGGCGACCCTGGCGCGCTGATCCGAGGAGGGCGCGATGCGGCCCTGCGGAACTCCGGATGGGTGAGAACCGAGGCCGTTCGGCGAGTGTCGGGTGCTGAGGCCTTCCGACCTTCCTTTCCACCCCGATATGCGGGGAGAAGCGGAGACTTGAAGGACCCTGCCGCGTCAGAACAGCTTCCGGTAGACGGTGAAGCCGGGATGGTCGGCCAGCTTGTCGTAGAGGGCGCGGGCCGTCGCGTTGTCTTCCTGGGTCAGCCAGTAGACGCGGTTCGCTCCGGCCTCCCGGGCCTTGCCGTACACGGCCTCGATCAGCCCTCGTCCGGCGCCGCGGCCGCGGGCGGCCTCGCTCGTGAACAGGTCCTGGAGGTAGCAATACGGCCCGAGCGTCCAGGTAGAGCGGTGGAAGAGGTAATGCACGATGGCGACGAGCTGTCCGGTCCCGTCGCATGCGCCCAGCCCCCAGACCGGTTCGTCCGGGTCACGGAGGCGGGACCAGGTCGTGTTCTTCACCTCGGCCGTGACGGCCGTCCGGTAGAACGAGAGGTAGGCGGTCCAGAGCTGCTCCCAGGCAGTCCTGTCCGAACCC
>CALMTJ010000135.1:0-4585 GCA_937872715.1 uncultured Methylobacteriaceae bacterium | reverse complement strand
ATCGTCACTTCGTCCATCCGGCTCCCGTCCTCATCGCCCCGTCAACGGCGCCCATTCCACCTCGTTGCCGTCCACCACGTTGTCCGTCGCGTGGTCGCCGTTATCGGCCGAGGAGCCGAACGGGTAGCCGGCATCGTCCTCGCAATACAGATTCCAGCCTTCGCGCGCGCCGACGCTGATCGCCGGCAGGTGTATCGGCGACCGGTAGGCGAAACGGTTGCCGGTGATGACGTTGAAGGACGGCGTCTGGTGGCGGATCGTGCCGCCTTCTCCGCAATTTCGGTAGAGGTAGATGCCGCCGCGCCAGCCGATCGCGAAACGGTTGTCGACGATGCGGTTGCCGGCCGAGCCGTCCACCGCGATGACCTCGCGGCCCGTGGCGACCGCGAAGCTGTTCCCGGCCACGATGTTGCCGGCGCTCTCCGCGTCCAGATAGATCGCGATCGCCACCGCCTCGCCTGTGATGCGGGAATTCCGGAGCGCCGTCCGCGTGACCCCCGGGCCGAGATAGAGAGGCGTGCCGCCGAACGCCTCCAGACGCGAGCCCTCGATGGTGATCCGGCTCGGCGCGGCCGCCTGCGCCCGCTCGGTATGGCCGAGCGACCGCGACGAGAGCCGGAGCGCCTCCGCCTGCCCGTTGATCCCCATCCCCCAGATCCGGACGGGACCCTGGATCGTGCAATCGGTGACGGCGATGTCCGTGGGCCGCTCCCATTCGGGCCGATCCCCCCGGCGGCGCGACCTGATCTCCAGCGTGGCGTTCGGGAAGGTCGGCTGGAGGCGTCCGCGCCCGAGCGTCCCGCCCGCGCAATCGATCCGCACGCCGCTCGCCCGGCTGCCCTCCAGGACGATGCGCTTCGTCACCCGCTCATCCGGCGCGAGCCGCAGGCTGCAGGTGAGGAGAACGTGATCGTCCGGGCTCTCCGCCGGAGCCAGGATGCGGGCGCGGGTCGGTCCGTCGCAGGCGGGGGCGTCGGCGCGCGCAGGCGCGATCGCGAGCGCGGCGGCTGCCGCGAGAGCGAGCCGGAGGAAGATCAGCCGCCCCCGGCGATCTTCGCCGACATGTCGACGATCGGCGCGGAGGCGGAGTCCTTCACGATCGCGATGCCGCGCTCGCAATCGGTCCGGTGGACGTAGCCCTCCGCCGAATCGGCGATCACGTTGCCGTTCTGCGCGCGCAGACGCCAGCGCCACTGGCCCCCGCCGTCCCGGTAGAGCTCGAACCGCATTGCCCGCTCCCGTCACGCTTCGAGGTGGAACTTGTCCCTGTTGCGGTGCTCGGCCGAGATGCGCCGCACCGTCCCGGTCGCCGAGCGCCAGACCAGCGTCTCCGTCTCGATCGTGTCGCCCTTGAAGCGCACGCCCTTGAGGAGCGGGCCGTCCGTGACGCCGGTCGCAGCCACCACGACGTCGCCCCGGGCGAGCTCGTTCAGCTCGTATTTCTTCTCGGGGTCGGCGACGCCCATCTTCCTGGCGCGCTCGCGCTTCTCGTCCGTGTCGAGGATGAGACGGCCCTGCATCTGCCCGCCGATGCAGCGGAGCGCGCCGGCCGCGATGACGCCCTCCGGCGCCGCGCCGATGCCGATATAGATGTCGACGCCGCTTTCGCCCGGCATGGTCGTGTAGATCACGCCCATGATGTCGCCGTCCGTGATGAGCCGGATGCCGCAGCCCAGCGACCGGATCTCCGCGATCAGAGCGTCGTGGCGCGGCCGGTCCATCACGAGGACCGTGATGTCCCGCACCTCGACGCCCTTGGAGCTTGCGAGCGCGGTGATGTTCTCCGTGGCCGAGCGGTCGAGGTCGACGATGCCGGCCGGGTAGCCCGGGCCGACCGCGATCTTGCTCATGTAGACGTCGGGCGCCGCCAGCAGCGTGCCGCCCTCCGCCATCGCCATCACGGCGATCGAGCCCGGCATGTCCTTGGCGCAGAGCGTCGTGCCTTCCAGCGGGTCGACCGCGATGTCGACCTTCGGCCCGGAGCCGGTTCCGACCTTCTCGCCGATGAACAGCATGGGCGCCTCGTCGCGCTCGCCCTCGCCGATCACCACTGTGCCGTCGATCGGCAGGGTGTTCAGCTCGCGCCGCATCGCATCCACGGCCGCCTGGTCCGCCGCCTTCTCCTTGCCCCGCCCGCGCAGCCGCGACGCGGCCACCGCGGCCCGCTCCGTCACCCGCACGAGCTCGAGCGTGAGGACGCGCTCGATGAGGAGACTCGGCTTGCCGGCTACGTCGGACATGTCCTCTTTCCTGCCTTGCTGGTCATGGACGTCTTAGATGCGAATGCGCGAGGGCGCCATCGACGGCTGCACGGAGAGTTAGCTCAGCCGATCAGACAAACCTGAGTGTTCGACAAAACGCCGAAGATGATGTTCCCCGTAAGCCATTGCCGATAAACGAGCATTTCGCAAGGAGGCCGGGTCTCGCCCTTTGTTAACCATGATGTCGGATAAAACGGGGATAAATCTCATCGGGCCCAATATGGAACGTAGCGGGCGTTTCTTCTGCCCTGTTCGGGATCGGCCGGCACGATCCTGCCCAACCTGACGCAGTCGGAGATGACAGCCGATGCCGCTTGGTACTCCTCGTCGACCAATCCCAGTATTCCTCGAAGGCTTGAGTTGCTCATGTAGTCGTGGGACATCCAGCGTAGAACACAGTGAAAGAAGCAGGACCTCCGTCGATCTTCCCTAGAAAGCTGGCTGAACGCTCGCTTGCTGAATAGGACGACTCGCATTCCGTACGACGATGTGATGAACTTTGGCGCCGGCAATCGCAGACTTTCCAGTGTAAGAACCGTCTTGTCGAGCCCGCCGCCCCGCTCCTCGCAGAGGCGGAAATCTCTCATCATCGATGCCAGCTTCTCATTGCGTGACCGTCGTTCGTCCAGCATCCGATCCGTCTCGATCAGGGACTCTCCTGGATTGGACACTTCCACCCGGTCTTCGAAGATCTCGACCACCGGGCCAGCTCCGGCCGACATGAAATCTTGATGTATAAGAGCATTTGCGATGACTTCCCGAATCGCGATCTCCGGAATCGACGGAACCATTCTCCTTGCCCCATCTATGTAACGCTCTTCTGCGGGCAAGGACCTAATTATCTTTGATAGCCAAGGCCGAAAAGCCACCGCATATCCCTGGTTGATCTGCTCTTCGAAATCCGAGACCCGCTTGTCCCGCCCTTTGTATCGCACGACACGTAGAGACTTTCCATTTAAAGAAGGGATCCTATCGAGATTTCTGGCAAGGAGGATGGCTCCGATGTTCAGGATGTCGTAGCCTCCCTCCATGTCTTCCTTGATCACGCCGGCCTTTGTCAGCGATCTCATCACCTCCGACGTTCGTCTAGGGCGCTCTTCCTCTCGAAGGTCGTAGAATGTGTCGATATCGATATAATCGTTGATCCCAGCGGCATCCTGATGAGGTACAGCTACGGCGTCTTCGAACTTGCGTCGGCCGGTCGCATACCAAAGTGCTCGCTCCTCCGCAGGATGATCGGCCAGCCTCTTCTTATGTTCGCCGATCCTGATGTACTCGACGCCATTTGCCGACACGGGTCTGTCGTATGTCGGTTCGATTGCCAATATCACGAACGACTTTCCTTCCAGCTTAAAATCGATGAACTCAACCGAGAGCTGAGGTTTGACGACACGCGCCAGCCAATTTAAAAATCCTTCGCCGCCAACCTTGAGCTTTTCCAAAGTTATCTTGGTACCGACGCGCTTGCGTGTTCCGTCAGCCAGGCCGAATACGATGAAAGCGCGATCCCGATCCGAGAGCATCGCGGCATTTGCCAGGGCGGAGACATATTCCGCTACCTCCAACGGGTTGGCGTTCCCGACCTTGAATTCCAGCCACGTTGTCTCTCGGGGCTCACTTTCCAAACGTTGAAGGAGCTTAGCCGGATCTGAGATCGCCACTTTCGATCCTCTGGGTGACTTATCCCCGTTATGTCACGTGGGAGATGGGCGGCGGAAGACATGTTGAGCCAATTATTTAGAAATGCTATTCTTATCAATGGGTTACCACCTTCGTGCTGAAGCAGGCTTTTGTCGATTACTGCCTTACTCCCGCTCGATCCGGATCACCTGCGGGTCTTCCGACACGAGGCCGTCGGCCGCGATCCCGTCGACGGCTTTCCTGATGGCGCCCTCGCTCGCCGCATAGGTGATGAGGACGAGCGGCACCGGCTCGCCCGAGCGGCCGTGCTTGTCCGCGGGCGGCGACGAGCCCGGCGGCCGCTTCTGGAGGATCGCTTCGATGGAGATGTTCGCCTCCGCCATGCGGGTCGCGACCCCGGCCGCGACGCCCGGCCGGTCGTGCACGGTGAGCCGGACGTAATACCCGCCTTCGTGGCGCTGCATGGGCGTGCGCTCGCCCTTTTCCAGCCGCGCGCGGGCGGGGCCGACGGGGGGCGGGGCCGGGCCGGTCGCGACGTCCGCGATGTCGGCCACCACCGCCGAGGCGGTGGCGTCGCCCCCCGCCCCCGGGCCGATCAGGGTCAGCTCGCGCACGGCATCCGCGTCGATCGTGACGGCGTTCATGACGCCCATCACCTGCGCGATGGCGGAGCTCTTCGGCAC
>CALMTJ010000134.1 GCA_937872715.1 uncultured Methylobacteriaceae bacterium | reverse complement strand
GCCATACGCTGGAAGACACGCGCGCCAGGGAAATCTATGGCGACGCCGAAATCTCCGAGCGGCATCGTCACCGCTATGAGGTGAACATCAATTACCGCTCGGTGCTCGAGGATGCCGGCCTGCGCTTCTCCGGCCTGTCGCCGGACGGCCTCCTGCCCGAGATCGTGGAACTGGCCGATCACCCCTGGTTCGTCGGGGTGCAGTTCCATCCCGAGCTGAAGTCGCGGCCGCTCGAGCCGCACCCCCTCTTCACGAGCTTCGTCGGCGCCGCTTTGGAGAAGTCGCGCCTGTTCTGATCTCGGTCGCCGGCCGCGATCGGCTCGCGCTCGGCAGCGTCTCCCCTGACCAATGCGAAGGCTTTCGATAGCCCGCTCAATTGTCGTCAAATTCCCCAAAAGATTGTGGAAGTGTAAACGGCAGCGACGATGGCGATCGATTACGATGATTAGAGTATCGCGCTCCCTTCATCGAGACAAACAGAGCATCCCGCGTTAGACGGTGACACGTTTTGGCGGGAGTTTTCCGATGAGGCATCGTTCGAGGTCGTCCTTTCTCCGGGTCTCCGCGGGAGGGTTCCTGGTCGCCGGATTGTCCGTCGCCTCGGCGGCGGCGCAGACGTCAGATCTCGGAGAGGCCCGGCTGGCCTGGGTGGACCGCCATGTCGCGCTCGTCTGCGAGCCGCTCGAGGCGAGGGGCCAGCTCGCGCGCGCGGCACGCTGTCGCGAGGAGGCCTCACGGGTGGCCCGCGAGGCTCGTGCCGGCCAGGATGCGACCGGCTCGATCGGGATCGCTCCGGCGCTCGCCTCCGAGATGCTCGACAGGCCGCGCTGCCAGGGCGTGGCCTGCATCAGGATGTTCTCCTCGCTCGGCGTGGGTTTCTGAGCGGCTGTTCTAAAACTCCTCCCTCATGCTGAGGTGGCCGCCGGAGGCGGCCCTCGAAGCACGCAGGACAGTCGTGCGTCCTTCGAGGCCGAGCTTCGCTCGGCACCTCAGGATGAGGAGGAGGGTGGCCGAACAGCCGCTTAGCGGACTGCCGGCCGGATGTCCGGCCGCTGAGGTTCTCGCGCGCCTGGCCGCGTGGCGGCCGGCAGTCGCGCGGGTTGCGGCCGGCCGCCGGGACTGATTAACCCCGTCCGTGACCAGGACGGGAGCCTTGGCGGCAGACACGGTTGATCCGGAAGGCGGGCTCCCGATCCCGCAGCGTTACTGGTCCATCCTCGCGATCGGGCTCGCGATCACCATGGCGGTGCTGGACAGCGCCGTCGCGAACATCGCGCTTCCGACGATCGCGCACGAGTTCCGGGTCGATCCGTCCGACGCGATCTGGATCGTCAACGCCTACCAGCTCGCGATCGTGGTGTCCCTGCTGCCGCTCGCCTCGCTGGGCGAGATCGTCGGCTACGCGCGCGTCTACCAGTTCGGGCTCGCGCTGTTCACGGCGGCGTCCCTGCTCTGCGCGCTGTCCGACACGCTCCTTGGCCTGACCCTCGCGCGCATCCTCCAGGGCGTCGGGGCGGCCGGGATCATGGCGATCAACGCCGCGCTCGTCCGCTTCACCTATCCGCGCCGGCGGCTCGGGCGCGGGATCGGCATCAACGCGCTCGTGGTCTCGACGTCGTCCGCGGTCGGCCCGAGCGTCGCGGCCGCGATCCTGTCCGTCGCGCCCTGGCAATGGCTGTTCGCCATCAACGTCCCCATCGGGGTCGTGACGATCGCCATCGCGGTCTGGGCGCTTCCGCGAACGCAGACCGTCCCGCGCCGATTCGACGTCGTGAGCGCGCTCCTGAACGCGCTCGCCTTCGGTCTGGTCATCTCGGGCATCGACCTCCTCACCCGCTCGAACCGGGCCGGATGGGGAGCGGCCGCGCTCCTCGGCGGTCTCGCGGCGGGCGGCGGCCTCGCGGCACGCGAGCTGAACCGGACGCATCCGCTCCTTCCGCTCGACCTCATGCGCATCCCGGTCTTCGCGCTCTCGATCGCGACCTCCGTCTGCTCCTTCTGCGCGCAGATGCTGGCGCTCGTGTCCCTGCCGTTCCACTTCGAAAGGTCGCTCGGACGGAGTGCGGTCGAGACGGGGCTGCTGCTCACGCCCTGGCCGATCGCCGTCGGCGCCATGGCAGCGCTGTCCGGACGCCTCGCCGACCGTCTGCCCTCGGCGGTTCTCGGCGGGATCGGGCTGCTGACGCTCGCGGCGGGGCTCGCCCTGCTGGCATTCCTGCCGGCCGGGGCCGGCAACCTCGACATCTCGTGGCGGATGGCGGTCTGCGGCGCCGGCTTCGGGCTGTTCCAGACGCCGAACAACCGGACCATGATCGCGGCCGCGCCCCCGCATCGCTCGGGCGCGGCAGGCGGCATGCTGGCGACCGCGCGCCTGACGGGGCAGACGCTCGGCGCGACGCTGGTGGCGATCGTCTTCGCGCTCGCGCCCGGCCGGGGCGAGACGCTGACCCTGGCGCTTGCCGCGGCCTTGTCCCTCGCGGGCGCCGCGAGCTCCCTCGCCCGGCTCCCCTCGCAGCGCGCGCGGTAGACCGTCGCCGGGGCGGCGGATAGAACCGTTCCATGCCCGATCCCGCCGCCTACGTCACGGTGCCTGCGCCCGGCCGCGAATGCGGCGGCTGCACGCTCTGCTGCAAGGTCTACGACGTGCCCGCGCTGGAGAAGCCGGCCGGCACGTGGTGCCGCCATTGCCGGCCGGGGCAGGGATGCGGCATCCACGAGACGCGGCCTCCGCAATGCCGCTCCTTCCATTGCCTCTGGATGACGCAGGATTGGCTCGGCCCGGAATGGAAGCCGGACCGATCGAAGATCGTGCTGTCCGTCGATCCGGCGACGCGGTTCCTGTTCGCCCAGGTCGATCCCGGGGCCCCGGCGGCGTGGAAGCGCGACCCGTATTACGGCCAGCTGAAGGAATGGGCACGGGCCGGCGCCCCCGAGCGGCGGCACGTGGTCGTGTTCCTGAACAAGAGCGCCACCGTGGTCCTGCCGGACCGGGACGTGCCGGTCGGCGTGCTCGGGCCGGGCGAGCGCATCCTGACCCGCGAGACCCGGGACGCGGGCGGCGTCTCGCTCACGGTCGAGAAGGTGGCGGCCTGACGACGTTTCCCGGAACGGGAGCGCGCCCGAGCCCGTTCCGTCAGGGCACGTTCGCGCGCGTGGACACGATCTGATGCCGCACAGCCTCGCTCTCTGGCTCGACCGCAAGGGCAACCTGTCGTGGCTTCGCGTCGCGACGCTCGCCCTGCTCGTATGGCCGGCCGTCCTCGCCGGATATGCCGCGTCGCGGTCGGGCCTCACCGGCCGGCCGGTGAACGAGCTCATCCACCGGTCAGGCTGGTGGGCGCTGATCTTCCTCCTCCTGTCGCTCACGATTACGCCTTTTCGGGCATCCGGCCGGTGGGGACGGCTGATCGATGTCCGGCGCATGGTCGGCGTCGCGGCTGTCGTGTACGCGGGCGCGCCCCTGTCGCTTTACGTGCTGGATCAGAACGGCGACGTCGTGAAGGTCGCGGCCGAGATCGTCCAGCGACTGTACCTGACGATCGGCTTCGTCGCCCTTCTCGGCCTGCTCGCGCTCGCGGTCACGTCCAATGACGCGATGGTGAAGAAGCTGGGAGGCCTGAACTGGCGACGGCTGCACCAGGTCACCTACGGGATCGGGATCCTGGGGCTGATCCACTACTTCCAGCAGACGAAGGCGGATGTGGCCGTGCCGATGGCCTATGCTGGGCTGTTCCTGTGGCTGATGGGCTATCGAATCCTCGCCAGGGTGCGCGGGCAGGGCGCGCTCGATGCTCCGTCCCTCCTGCTCCTGACGGTCGTGGCGGCCCTCCTCACCTTCGCGGCGGACGCGGCCTGGATCTGGGGCCTCGCCGGCCGGCCTCCGCTGCCCGACTTCCTGTCGCTGTACGGTCCGACGCTGCTCGATACCGACCTCGGGGTGAGGCCTGGCTGGTACGTGGCCGGGGCAGGGCTCGCCGTCGTGCTGCTCGATCTCGTTCGCGCCCGCATGCGGCCCGCGACCCGTCCCGCGCTGAGGCCGAGACCCGCGTCTTAGGTGTCATTGCCTCCGCTCGCCCGCCCTCTATGGTGCTGCGGCAGCCCGGCGAGAACGGGCGCGGGAGGGACCTCATGCGCGGCCTGATGCAGGAATGGCCCCTGCTCATCCACAAGGTCATCGATTACGCGGCCGCCGAGCATGGCGGGCGCGCCGTCCTGTCCCGCTCGGTCGAGGGGCCGATGCACCGGACCACGTACCGGGAGGTGAGGGCGCGGTCGCTCCGGGTGGCGAAGCGCCTCCAGCTCGACGGGATCGCGGTCGGCGACCGGGTGGCGACGCTCGCCTGGAACACGTGGCGTCATCTGGAGGCCTGGTACGGCATCGCCGGGATCGGGGCCGTTTACCACACGGTCAACCCTCGTCTCTTCGCCGACCAGATCGTCTACATCATGAACCACGCCCGCGACCGGGTGCTGTTCCTCGACCTCACCTTCGTGCCGCTGGCCGAGAAGATCGCAGGGCGCCTTCCCTCCGTCGAGCGCTATATCGTGCTCACGGACGCGGCCCACATGCCGGACACGAGCCTGCCCAACGCCGTCGCCTACGAGGAATGGCTCGCGGGCGCGGACGAGGACTTCACCTGGGCGGCGGTCGAGGAGACGAACGCGGCCGGGCTCTGCTACACGTCCGGCACGACGGGCGAGCCGAAGGGCGTCCTCTACTCGCACCGATCGAACGTGCTCCACGCCATGATGACCGTCATGCCGGACGCGTTCGGGCTTTCGACGCGCGACGTCGTCCTGCCGGTCGTGCCGCTCTTCCACGCCAATTCGTGGTCTCTCGCCTTCGCGGCCCCGATGGCGGGCTCGGCCCTGGTCATGCCCGGTCCGAAGCTCGACGGCGCCTCCGTCTACGACATCCTGACGACGGAGCGGGTGACCTTCACGGCCGCCGTGCCGACCATCTGGTTCGCGCTCCTGCAGCATCTCGAGAAGACGGGAGGCGCGCTGCCCGACCTGACGAGGGTCGCGATCGGCGGTTCGGCCTGCCCTCCGGCCGTGATCGAGGCTTTCGAGCGCAAATACGACGTTCCCGTGCTGCACGCCTGGGGGATGACGGAGATGAGCCCGGTCGGCTCGATCTGCTCGGTCAAGCCGGAGGTCTGGAGCGAGGATTACGGGAAGCTCCTCGCCGTCAAGGCGACTCAGGGCTACACGCCCTTCAGCGTCGAGTGGAAGATCACGGACGATGCCGGCGTCGCACTCCCCCATGACGGGAAGACCTTCGGCCGCCTGAAGGTGCGAGGCCCGGCGGTCGCCCGCCGCTATTACCAGCGCGAGGACGAGGAGATCCTGGACGAGGAGGGCTATTTCGACACGGGCGACGTCGCCACCATCGACGGGGACGGCTACATGCGGATCACCGACCGGTCCAAGGACGTTATCAAGTCCGGCGGCGAGTGGATTTCCTCCATCGAGCTCGAGAACCTCGCGGTCGGCCATCCGGACGTGGCCGAGGCGGCCGTGATCGGGATCTCGCACCCGAAATGGGACGAGCGCCCGCTCCTCATCGTCGTGCCGAAGCCCGGACGCGTGCCGGAGAAGGACGCCGTGCTCGACTTCCTCCGCCCCAATATCGCCAGGTGGTGGATGCCGGACGACATGGTCGTCGTGGCCGACCTCCCCCACACGGCGACGGGGAAGATCCTGAAGACGGAGCTCCGCGACCGTTTCCGGGATTACCGGCTGCCGACGGAGGCTTGAGCGTTAAGCGTCCCGCCAAGTGCGAGAGGCCAGCCCGACGGGTCGACTGGGACGACTTGGAGCCCCTTACGGAGCCGGATGACAATCGATGCGTCATGGCCGGGCTTTGGCCGGCCATCCACGTCCCCCCGGGGGCGTGGCGGTGGCGGGGTGGCTCGCGGGCGGCGGCC
>CALMTJ010000133.1 GCA_937872715.1 uncultured Methylobacteriaceae bacterium | reverse complement strand
GAGCCCGCGGGCGTCGGCGGCGGCCCCGATGAAGCCGCGGGCCGCCGCGAACATGGTCGGCTCCTCCAGGAGAAAGGCGTCGTGCCCCTTGTCGCTCTCGATCTCGACGAAGCCGACCTCGGCGCCGCCCGCGTTCAGGGCGTGGACGATGGCCCGCGAATCGGCGGTGGGGAACAGCCAGTCGGACGTGAAGGACATCACGCAGAACCGCGTCCGCGAGCCCTTGAAGGCGCCGGCCAGCGCCCCGCCGTAATCCGCCGCGAGGTCGAAATAATCCATGGCGCGGGTGACGTAGAGGTAGGAATTGGCGTCGAAGCGCTCCACGAAGGTGAGGCCCTGGTGGCGGAGGTAGCTCTCGATCTGGAAATCGGCATCGAAGGAGAATGTCGGCGCGAGCCGGTCCTGGAACGTCCGGCCGAACTTCCGGTGCAGCGCCCCTTCCGACAGGTAGGTGATGTGCGCGCCCATGCGGGCGACGGCGAGACCCTTGCGGGGACGCGAGCCCTCGTCGAGGTAGCGGCCGCCGCGCCAGTCGGGATCGGCCATGACGGCTTGGCGGCCCACCTCGTGGAAGGCGATGTTCTGGGCGGAGTGGCGCGCCGCCGTCGCGATCGGCATGGCGGCGAAGACGCGGTCCGGGTAGCTCGCCGCCCATTGCAGGACCTGCATGCCGCCCATGGAGCCGCCGATCACGCAGAACAGGCTCGAGATCCCGAGCCGGTCGAGCAGCATGGCCTGCGCCCGCACCATGTCGCCCACGGTGACGAGGGGGAAGGACAGCCCGTAGGGCCGGCCCGTCGCGGGATCGGTCGAGGCCGGACCCGTGGTCCCCATGCAGCCCCCGATCACGTTGGCGCAGAGGACGAAGAACCGGTCCGTGTCGACCGGCCTGCCGGGGCCGACGAGGCTCTCCCACCAGCCCGCCTTGCCGGTCACCGGGTGTTCGTGGCCGAAATGCTGGTCGCCCGTCAGGGCGTGGCAGAGCAGCACCGCGTTGGAGCGCGCTTCATTCAGAGTCCCGGCCGTCTGATAGGCGATCTGCCACGGGGCCAGCGAGCGGCCGCAATCCAGCTCCAGCGGCTCGCCGGGGCCGAACCTCTCGACCGGGCTCGACGGATCGTCGGCTTCCGATCGCGGCGCGATCCCCGTCCCGAGACTCCGGAAGACGTGCTCGTTCATCCGGGTTCCTTCCGCCATCGGGCCGGCCGGAGTCAACGAAGCTCTCCCGGCAGGGTAAGGTCGCGCCGCGCAGTATGATTTGGCGGGTGCTCCGCCGACCGGGACCGCATGACCACAACACCTTCGGACCTGGCCGGCCTCCGGGCGGAGATCGACCGCATCGACGAGGCGATGCACCGGCTCCTCATGGAGCGGAGCGGCATCATCGACCGGCTCATCGCCGCCAAGGGGACGTCGGCCTCCGGCGCCGCCTTCCGGCCCGACCGGGAGGCCGCCATGATGAGGGCGCTGGCCGAGCGCCACCGCGGCCTCCTGCCCCTCGACACGGCGGAGGGGATCTGGCGCGTCATCATCGCGACCTTCACCTACGTGCAGGCGCCGTTCACGGCGCATGCTGACGTGTCGGGAGGCGACGCGCCGATGCGGGATTCGGCGCGCTTCCATTTCGGGTTCACCGTGCCCTACCGGCCCCATCCCGGGGCCGGGGCCGTGATCGCGGCCGTCGCGGCCTCCCGCGGCGATCTCGGCCTCGTGCGGCTGGACCAGGG
>CALMTJ010000132.1:697-2390 GCA_937872715.1 uncultured Methylobacteriaceae bacterium | reverse complement strand
AACACGACGAACATCACGAACCTCCTGAACGGCACGGCCGGCATCGTCCGCCAGGACCCGGCGACGCGCGTCATCACGGTCGGGGCGGCCACCAATGGGACCTCGATCAACGTCGCCGGAACGGCCGGGAACCGCCAGGTCGGCGGCGTCGCGGCCGGTGCCGTCGCGACGGACGCCGTCAACGTGGCCCAGCTCACGAGCGCCATCGCGGGCGTGAATGTCGGCCTCGGCTCGATCGCTCTCGCGAGCGAGAATAGCGGGCTCGCGGCCCCGCCGGTCGCGACCGGCCTCCGCTCCGTCGCGGTCGGGTTCGGCTCCGTCGCCACGGACGCCGACACGTTCTCGGTCGGGCGGTCCGGGGCCGAGCGCCGGGTGGTGAACGTTGCGGCCGGAACGCTTGCAGCCGGCTCCACGGATGCGGTGAACGGGGCACAGCTCTTCGCGACGAACAACGCGATCACCACGAACGCGGGCGACGTGACGACGCTCTACAATCGCCTGTCGACGAGCCTCGGCGGTGGTGCGGCCTACGATCCCAGCACGAGGAACTTCACGTTCCCGACCTATTCGATCCGCGGGTCGAACTACAACTCGGTCGGCTCGGCTTTCGCAGCGGTCGATTCGGCGCTGGCCTCCATCTCCGGCGGCGGCGGAGGAGGCGGCAACGCCCCGATCGTCGCCCGGAGCACCGATCCGGCGAACAACCCGGTGGCGACCGGCGACAATTCCGTCGCGGGCGGCCTCGACGCGGCGGCCCGGGGCAACGGGAGCGCCGCCTTGGGAGACAGCAGCGCGGCGAACGGCACGAACGCCAGCAGCTTCGGTTCGGGCGCCTCCGCGATGGCGGACGGATCGAGCGCGATCGGGACGGGGAGCCAGCCCAGGGGACTCAACACGACCGCGATCGGCATGAGCGCGGCGGCCAATTTCGAAGGCTCGACCGCGATCGGCGCCGGAGCCCGGGCCATCAACGACCCGACGACAGCCGTCGGCTACCAGGCGCTCGCAAGCGGCAACGACGCGACCGCGATCGGCGCCTTCTCCGGTGCCACCGGAACTGACGCCACCTCCATCGGCGCCTATTCCACGGCTTCGGGCAACAGCTCCACGGCGCTCGGACGTCAATCGGTCGCCTCGGGCGACAGCGCGACGGCCATCGGCCACTCGGCGGCGGCCGGCGGGGCGGGCTCGATCGCCATCGGCCAAGCCTCCGCCGCGAACCAGGACAACGCGGTTGCCATCGGACAGGGCGTCGCCACCACGCGGCCGAACCAGGTGGCGATCGGCGGCGCACAGGCCACCTACACGTTGGCCGGCCTCGGCTCGGGAGCCAGCAACGCCGCCCAGTCGGGCGGGACGCGGTTCGTCACGACCGATGCTGCGGGCAATCTCGGCACGACCGAGTACGGCCCGCAGGACATGGGCGCGCTCTCGAACCGGGTGACCCAGCTCGGCTCATCCGTGGACCAGCTCGGGCGGGTGGTCGTGCAGGCCCGCCGCGAGGCGCGCTCGGGGATCGCATCCGCCATGTCCATGACCTCGGCCCCGATGCCGAGTGCGGGCGGCAAGACGAGCTGGGCGGCGAACGGCGCGGTGTTCCAGGGCGAATGGGCGAGCGGATTCGCGGTCGCCCACCGGCTGGACGTCGCGATCCCGATCGCGGTCACGGCCGGCTACAGCTACGGGCAGGCGG
>CALMTJ010000132.1:0-687 GCA_937872715.1 uncultured Methylobacteriaceae bacterium | reverse complement strand
ACAGCGCGATGGCCTCCTCCAGCCGCCCGAGGTCGTAGAGCAGCAGCCCGAGGTAGAGCGAGCGCAGGCGGCCGGTCACGGCGTCCGCATGGGCCGCGCCGGAGAGTTCTGAGGGACGGCATCGGCGGGCGCCGCTCCCACACCGCCGATCCTGTGGTCGCCGGGTCCGTTCGCGGGCCCGGCGATCTTCTCGCGTGCCTCTCAGCCTTCGATCTTCGACAGGTCGGCCACGGCGCGCGTCGCCCTCCTGAGTTCGGCCAGGAGGCGCAGACGGTTGGCCCGGAGCGCGGGGTCCGGATCGTTCACCGTCACCTTCTCGAAGAAGGCGTCGACCGCCGGCCTGAGACGTGCCAGCGCGGTCATCGCGCCCTCGTCGTCCTCGGCCGCGATCGCCGCCCCGGCAGCCGCGCCGGCCTCGACCAGCGCGCGGGACAGCTCCGCCTCCTCCGCGAGGCGCAGGAGGGACGGGTCCGGCGTCCCGTCGTAGGCGCGGCCGTCCTTCTTCTCCTCGATGCGCAGGATGTTCGCGGCCCGCTTGGCGCCGGCCAGCAGGTTCGCCCCGTCGGCCGTGTCGAGGAAGCGCCCGAGCGCCTCGACCCGGCGGACGATGACGAGGAGGTCGTCGCCGGCTGCCGCCCTCCCCCCGCTTGCGGCGGGGAGGGCCGAGTCGCCGGAGCGTAGCGTAGG
>CALMTJ010000131.1 GCA_937872715.1 uncultured Methylobacteriaceae bacterium | reverse complement strand
GGACGATGGTCTCCGTCGATTCGATCGCGAGGTCGACGCCTTTCTGGTGGACGAGGCGCGACACCACGGCGAAGAGCGGCCCCCGCGTGACCGCGAGTCCGAATTCCTGCCGGACGTCGGCGGCGTTCGTCTGCTTCCCCTTCAGGTCCTTCGGCGAGAAGAACGCGTCGAGATGCGTGTCGGTGCGCGGGTCCCAGGATTCGTCGATGCCGTTCAGGATGCCGGTGAGCCGGCCCTCGTCCGCGCGGCGCCGCAAGAGCCCGTCGAGACCGCAGCCGAATTCCGGCGTCGTGATCTCCTGCGCGTAGGTCTCGGACACCGTCGTGACGTGCGACGCGTAGACGATGCCGGCCTTGAGGAAGGACAGCTTCCCGTAGAACTCGACGCCCTCCATCTGGAACGCGTTCTCCGGCACGCCGAGGCTCGGCAGGCGGCAGCGGTCGAACAGCCCCTGATAGGCGAGGTTGTGGATGGTCAGCACGCTGGGCGTCGTCGCGCCGGCCCAGGACAGGTAGGCGGGCGCCAGCGCCGACGGCCAGTCGTTCAGGTGGAGCAGGTCCGGCTGCCAGCCGAGATCGGGCAGCCCGCCCGCGATGGCGGCGGCCGCGAGGCCGAGCCGTCCGAAGCGGACGTCGTTATCCGCCCAGTCCAGCCCGGCCGCGTCGCCGTAGGGCGAGCCTTCGCGGTCGTAGAGGTCGGGGCAGAGGAGGACATAGATCGTGAGGCCGTCCGGCGAGTCGAGCCGGCCGAGATCGCAGGCCGGGAGGCCGAAAGCGGCCGGAAGGCTCGCCACGACCGCGATGTCATGGCCGCTCTCCAGGACCTGCCGGTATCCCGGGATCAGCACCCGGGCGTCCCAGTGCTGGCGGAGGCTGCGGGGCAGCGCGGCCGACACGTCGCCGAGCCCGCCGGCCTTCACGAAATCGGTGATCTCGGAGGTGACGTACAGGATACGCCGCGGCGGCTCGTCCCCGGTCGAACCGTCGAAGGCTTTCTCGTCCTGCTCCCTCCGCAGAAGCTCGGCCACCCAACCCTCCGGCTCGCCGCGCGCGGCGCGACATACTCGTGTGACTGCTGATCACGCTATGGCAGTCGTCACACAATCTCACATTAATTATCGCACCGCACAATGAAAGGCTCGTGAACTCCCCTGCCGACCCGTCCTCGCGCAGACACCGGAATCAGCGCGCGCGCAGCCAGTCCAGCTTGCCGCGCGCGGCCGCCGCGCCCGTCGCGAGGCAGGCGGACAGGAGATAGCCGCCCGTCGGGGCGTCCCAGTCGATCATCTCGCCCGCTACGAAGATCCCGGGGCGGCGGCGCAGCATGAAGCGTCCGTCGACCTCCTCCCGCCGCACCCCGCCCGCCGACGAGATGGCGCGCTCGATCCCGTCCGTGCCGGTGACCGGCAGGAGGAGGCCCTTGATGCGGGCCGCGAGGGCAGCGGGGTCGACCGGCAGCGGGTCGCCCGGACCCTCCCGCAGCAGGGCGACGGCGACGGGCGACAGGCCCGCCGCCTTGCGCAGGAAGGTGGAGGTGGATTGCCGCAGGCGAGGCCGGGACAGGCTCCCGGCGAGCCGCGCCTCCGGCAGGTCCGGCCGCAGGTCGAGCGCGATCCGGGGAGCCGACCCGCGATCGAGCGCCGCCCTCACGGCCGCCGAGAGGGCGTAGACCGGGCCGCCCTCCAGCCCGGTTTCCGTGACGATCGGATCGCCGCGGGCGACGTCGCCGCCGAACCGGATCGCGACCCGCGTCAGCGGCTCGCCGGCGAACCGCGCCCGGAACGGCTCCGACCACGGGACGTGCAGCCCGCAATTGGCGGGCGCGAGCGACGCGACCGCGATCCCGTCCGCCTCCAGGATCTCCGTCCAGGCGCCATCCGAGCCGAGGCGCGGCCAACTCGCGCCGCCGAGCGCCAGGAGGGCGGCGGAGGCCCGGATCGGTTCCGAAGGGCCGTCGGGTCCGGCCACGAGCGGGCGTCCCGCCCCGTCGAAGCCGGTCCAGAGGTGGCGGAGGCGGATGTCGACGCCGAGGGAGCGAAGCCGGCCGAGCCAGGCGCGAAGCAGCGGCGAGGCCTTCCAGGCCCGCGGGAAGACGCGGCCGCTCGACCCCACGACCGTTTCCTGCCCGAGCCCGGCCGCCCAGGCCCGGATCGCATCGGGCGGGAACGCCTCCAGCGCGGGCCGGAGGGCGGGCGACGCCTCGCCGAAGCGCGATACGACCCGCTCGAACGGCTCGCCATGCGTGAGGTTGAGCCCGCCCCGCCCGGCGAGGAGGAATTTCCGGCCGACGGACGGCATGCGGTCATAGACCGTGACGGCGCATCCGGCGGCCCCCAGCACCTCCGCGGCCATCAGCCCGGCCGGGCCGCCGCCGATCACCGCGACGGTCCGGGCGAATGCGGGGGCCTGGCTCATCCCGCCTGATGGCCCGGCGGGAGAGGCGGGGCAAGCGGGACAGCCCGCCTCAGCGCACGGGCCGCCCGAGCTTCTGGCGGCGGACGATCCGGGCGACGGCGTCCGGCTCGAGATTCAAGCGTTTGAGCGCCTGCTCGACCTCGCCCGTCCAGCCCGGATAGGCGCTGGGTTGCAGCACGCCGAAACGGTCCTCGCCGGAGAAGAAGCCGGTCGTCGCGTGGAAGCCCAGCGTGCGGTAGACCTCGAACTGCTCCTCGCTGAAGAACTGGTCCACCGTCGTCTCGTGCGGGAATTCCGTGTTCCGCCGCTTGTAGTCGCGCACGAGGTCGTTTTCGTCGCCGCTCATCGTGGCCTTGACGTAGATCAGGACGCCGGTTTCGTCCGGCCCGTATTCGATCCTGCCGACCGCGACGTGGGGGCCGCGGCAGCGCGCGGCGTCGTCGAGCGGACCGTGCGGGAAATCCACCGTGATCTTCTTGGCGAAGCGGCGGATGTCCTCCCAGGGCAGGTCGATGCGGACGCCGAGATCGATCCGGGCGTAGCGTTGCAGCCGCACGAGCGACTCGAAGTTCAGCGGCGGGTCGGCCTCCGCGTCGACCGCCAGGATCACCGCGCAGCGCCGCTTCAGGAGCTCGTAGAGCCCGAGATTGTCGAAATGGCCGCCGTCGGTGAGGTAGACGTTCCGGGTCGTCTCCTCGACGAGACCGAGCGCCTCCTTGGCGAAGTACCACACGCCGACCTTCGACCGGAACGGGGCCTTGCCGCCCTCCCACCCGTCGACGAGCCTCGGATTGGGGATCCAGTATCCGAGACGGACATTCGCGGCCGAGAGCGTGAAGGTGAGCGCCTTGATCGTGCTCGCGCCCATGTTGGCCGAGGCGGCCGCGCCGGACGCCGCCATCGCGGTCGCGAGGTTCACGTGCGGGTCCACGGCCTCGATCTTCTCCGTCCGGACGTAGCCAGTCGCCGCGCTGCCGGTGAAGAGCGGGCTGAAGATGAAGTTGTCCGCGTTACGGCCCCTCCGGTTCAGGTACTCGGACCCTTCGAGGTTCACCGCGGCATTGACGAGAAGGTACGGCGCGAAGCGCACCGGGTCCGGCCACGTGCCGCCGACCTCCTCCTTGCCCAGGGACGAGAAGGTGAAGCGGTCGACATCCGTGACCGGAGAGGTCGATGCCCGGCCCGCCGCACGGTCGATCAGGTGATCGCGCTGCCACAGGAAGGCCCGGCTCAGGCGGTCGCGGTAGTAGCCGTGCAGCGATCCGGCATTCGGGCGGATGAGGACGGAAAGAGCCAGGCAGAGGACGGCCGTCGAGCCGTACAGCACGGGAAATCTCCATCGCTCGTCCCCGAAATGGGATGCGATGCTTCGAAGCCAGGCGGGCGCGTGCAGGTGGTTGAGCTCGCCTCCTTCCTGACTGATGCCCCAATAGCTGAACATGAGATAGGTCGCCCAGATCAGCAGGGGAGCGACGGCGGCCGTCAGGTAGACGGCCGCGACGCTCGCCCACCGCTTGGCCGAGCCTCTCCAGGACGCGTCCCCTGCCGTCGCCCGGACGACGCTCGTCAGCTTGCCGACCGATGCCACGAGCCCGGCCGCGCCGGTGAGGACGGCAACCCAGCCTTTCGACAGGACGACGCCCAGACCCCGGAGCGCGTCCGTGACGTAATTTCCCGACGCCTCCGATCCCGGAACGGAGAAGATGCCGGCCAGCACGTAGCCCTGAGCGTCGACGGACGACACGACGACGAGGGCGCTGAGACCCGCCGCCGCGATCCTCCACATGACCTCCCGGTCCGCCAGCGGTGCTCCGGGCTCCTCCAGGAAGGGAGAGCGCAGCGGGGAGACGGCGAGCGACAGGAGGAAGAACACGAGCGCGATCCCCGTCCAGACGAAGGCATACCCCTTCCAGTCAGGATCGAACCCCCAGGGCTGCAGCAAACCGGCCGGCGTCCGGTTCAGGGACGCCGTAACGGCCGCGCAGACCAGGATCAGCCCCAGGAACACGACCGCGTTCAGGAGAAGGCCGCGCACCACGGCGATCAGGCCGATGATCAGGTCGCGCGACCCCTTGGGCATGAGGTAGTTCGAATAGTCGCGGATATGCTGGACTTCGATCGTCTCCCCCTGATCGAGCTTGCTCTCGAACGGGAACTTGCCCTCCTTCCGCTGCATCGTCGCGGAGACGTAGGCGGTGCCGATGAACCCGCCGCCGGACACGGTCGACAGGTAGTCGATCGCGTCCAGCACCTGCGGCGATCCGTTCGGCTTCTGCGCGTCGAGACCCTGGAGGACGCCGAGGCAGAAGGCCGCCGACCGCACGCCTCCGCCGGAGAGAGCAAGGCCGGTCAGCTGGTGCCCGTCGCAGGGGCGGCCGATCCTGTGGCCGCGCTCGTCCGCCGCCACCGTGTCGACCGAGACGGTCCCCGGCACGAGATGGAAGGCCGGTGGCGGATAAAGCTTCAGGAACTTGTCCCGGCGGGCGTTGATCGCCTTCGCCTCTCCCTGGAAGACGTCCACGAAATCTTCCGCCATCGCGTGACCCCCCCGTCGCGAGATGAACGGCGGCATCATCCGGATTTCGCGTCCCGGCGCAACCGGGAATTGCGGCCTCCGACGGTGTCGGCTCACGGCCCCGAACAGAACGCGATGACGATCCACGCGTCTTGGCCGGGCTTGGCCCGGCCATCCACGCCCGTCCGGGGCCG
>CALMTJ010000130.1:5373-5934 GCA_937872715.1 uncultured Methylobacteriaceae bacterium | reverse complement strand
GTCCTGTACACCGCTGAGGCCACCGCCACCGGCGACGGGCGCAACGGCCACGTCGCCACCTCCGACGGGCAGCTCGACTTCGACGTCGCCATCCCCAAGGAGATGGGTGGCGCCGGCGGTGCGACCAACCCGGAGCAGCTCTTCTCCGTCGGCTATTCGGCGTGCTTTCTCGGCGCGATGAGGTTCGTCGGCAACCGCGACAAGATCACGGTTCCGGCCGACGCCGCCGTCTCGGCCGATATCGGCATCGGGCCGCGCGAGGACGGCGAGGGCTTCGGCATCACGGCCAAGCTCACGATCTCGCTTCCGGGTGTGGAGCGCAGCCAGGCCGAGGAGCTGGTGCGCCGCGCCGACATCGTGTGCCCCTACTCCCACGCGACGAAAGGCAACATCGAGAAGACGCTCACGGTCGCCTGATCGGGCGTCTTCCGGCGGGCGGAGGTCTCAACGCGCGGCTCCGCCCGCTCACCAATCCGGTTCGAGCCTTCGGCCGTCCGGCTCCCGGTTCTCGTGCCTCGGTGCCAGCGCCCGAAGGTGGAGCGGCATCGCGTTCAGGCTGGG
>CALMTJ010000130.1:1173-5363 GCA_937872715.1 uncultured Methylobacteriaceae bacterium | reverse complement strand
GGAGGCGGGTCTCGAGGAACTCGGCGATAAGCCGCCCTTGGGCCTCGTCGCGCGACCGCTTCGCGGGATCGCGATCCTGGCGGCCCGCCAGCCAGAGCTTGTGCAACGCGAAGGCACGCGGGTCGGGACGGAGATCCTCGCCGGGTAGCCCCGCTCATCGATCACCGTGATCCGGACCTTGGGGCTGCTCACCAGCCAGATGAGCCCTTCGATCTCGACCGGGATCAGGTCGTCGGGTCCCGGAGGCCGAACCCGCCGGGGCGTCGCGAGTTTGCGTGTCGGCATGGGTTGGATCAGGTCGACCATGTAGCCATGGCGGTTCACGGCCCTGAAGCTGCCGGGACCCGTCAGCTCGAACGAGCGGTCGACCTTTCTCAGCACGTCGAGAATCGTGCCCTCGGGGCCATCGGCAACGAGCCTCAGCCGGGCTCGCGCATCGAGGAGCAGGTCGACATCCGCGGTCGCGAGATGGCCGCTTCCGATCTGGACGCCGGCCAGCCGCTCATAGGCGAAGAGAGCGTTCGTTCCGACCACCTCGAGCGCAGTCTCCAGGAAACCCGCCCGCTCGAACGCCCGCAGCACGCGGGCGACCACGAGAGGAAGCCGCCCCAATCCGAAGGCGCGGTTGACCGGCGCCATCTCGTCGAGGCGCCCGGCGAGGCCGGCAAGACGATCCCTGTTGCGATCGCGGCCGTCATTGAACTGCCCGTAGGTGAGCTCGGTGGCGTCGCTCCGAGGACCCAAGCTTTTCCAGACGTCGCGCTGTTTTCGGTAGAGATAGCTTCGCCCGGAGACTTGCTTCCACGACATCGCGCCCCCGAAGCGGGCGCGCCGCTCCGCCCCGGCGATGCGGAAGGCTTCGAAGACCTGCTCCGCGTCGACGAGTTGGCGGACCTGTTCCAGTCTGAGATCACGATAGGGGCGGGAGCTATCCCGTTCGCGAGCCACATTGTACCTCGGACGTACAGCCCTGACCACCTCCGATAGCCGGATTATCCCTTTTTGGATAGGAAACGTGTCGGCCAGGGATAATGGTTCGACCTCCTTAGGTCTCTCCCTCGGTCGACGGGGACACGAGTCCGCGCTGCTTCATCAGCGCCTCCGGCGACGGCAGCCGGCCGCGGAAGGCCCGGTAGGCGTCGGCCGGATCGCGCAGGTCGCCGGCCGAGTAAACGTATTCGCGGAGCCTCGCCGCAATCTCCGGGTCGAAGATGTCGCCGGCCTCCCTGAAGGCCGCGAACCCGTCGGCATCCAGCGTCTCGGACCAGAGATAGCTGTAATAGGCCGCCGAATAGCCGTCGCCCGCGAAGACGTGCCCGAAATGGGGCGTGCGGTGCCGCATGGCGATCTCCCGCGGCATGCCGATCCCGTCCAGCGTGGCGGCCTCGAAGGCGTCCACGTCCAGGTCCTCGGCCGAGGGCAGGAGGTGGAAGGCGAGGTCGACCAGGGCGGAGGAGGTGTACTCCACCGTCGCGAAGCCCTGGTTGAACCTTCGCGAGGCGAGCACCCGCTCGATCAAGGCATCCGGCATCGGCTCGCCCGTCTCGTGGTGGCGGGCGAAGCGGTGGAGCACGTCCGGCTGCTCCAGCCAATGCTCGTAGAGCTGGGACGGGAACTCGACGAAGTCGCGCGGGACGCTGGTGCCGGCGATCATCGGGTAGGTCACGTCCGACAGGAGCCCGTGCAGCCCGTGCCCGAATTCGTGGAACAGCGTGCGGGCGTCGTCGAAGGACAGGAGGGTCGGCGCCCCGTCCGAGCCCTTGGCGAAGTTGGTCACGTTGACGATTATCGGCCGGACCGGGCCGTCGAGCTTCCGCTGCGTCCGGAACGCGCTCATCCAGGCGCCCGACCGCTTGGACGGCCGGGCGAAGTAATCGCCGAGGAAGATGCCGAGATGGCGGCCGTCGCGGTCCCGCACGGCGAAGGCCCGCACGTCCGGATGGTAGACCGGCACGTCCGAAAGCTCGGAGAAGGAAAGGCCGAAGAGCCGGGTCGCGCAGTCGAACGCCGCCTCGATCATCCGGTCGAGCGGCAGGTACGGCTTGAGCTCGGCGGCGTCCAGGTCGAAGCGCGCCTTGCGGACGCGCTCGGCATAGAAGCGCCAGTCCCAGGCTTCGAGGCGAAAGCCGCCATCCTCCCGGTCGATCATGGACTGCATGTCGTCGGCCTCGCGCCGGGCGAGAGTCCGGGCCGGGTCCCACACGGAGCGCAGGAGGTCCATCGCGGCCTCGGGCGACCCCGCCATCGTGTCGTCGAGGCGGAAATGCGCGAAGCTCCGGAAGCCGAGGAGCCGCGCCCGCTCCGCCCGCAGGGCGACCGTCTCCGCCACGATCGCCCGGTTGTCGGTGGCGCCGCGGTTCTCGCCCCGGCGCGTCCAGGCCCGGAACGCGGCCTCGCGGAGGTCCCGGCGCGTGGAGAACTGGAGAAAGGGCTCGATGGAGGAGCGCGACAGGGTGATGACGTGCCCGTCGAGGCCGCGCGAAGAGGCGGCTTCGCGGGCCGCGTCCAGGAGGAAGTCGGGCAGGCCGGCGCGATCGGCGGCGGTGCGGAGCTCGAGTGTCCAGGATTGCTCGTCGGCGAGCACGTTCTGGCCGAAGGTGGTGCCGAGCACGGCGAGCCTCTCGCCGATGGCGGACAGGCGCTCGCGCACGGCCGGCGGCCGCCCGGCCCCGTTGCGCAGGAAGACGCGGTGGTAACGGGTCAGCACCCGCGCCTCCTCGGCCGCGAGGTCGAGGTCCTCCCGGCGGTCCCAGAGGTCCGCGATGCGCCGGAACAAGGCGTCGTTCAGGTAGATGGCGTTCGCGTGTTTCGACAGGACGGGCGCGACCTCCCGCTCGGTCGCCTGGATCGTGTCGTCCGTATCCGCCCCGGTGAGGTTGAAGAACACGCCCGCCACGCGGGACAGGAGGCGGCCGCTCCGCTCGAGCGCCGCGATCGTGTTGGCGAAGGAGGGCGGCTCGGGGTCGGACGCGACCGCGTCGACCTCGCGGGCGTCTTCCGCCATCGCCGCGTCGAAGGCCTCGCGGAACCGGCTCCGGTCGATGAGAGCGAAAGGCGGGACGCCGAACGGCGTCGTCCAGGTCTCAAGGAGCGTGTTGGGATCGGTCACGGGCAGCCTTTACGGATGCCCGACGCTTCGCATGCGGGCCGACGGCCCGCAATTACCGCGCCGTCATCGCGAGGATGCGAAGCCGATGAAGCCACCCATGGGCGGATGCGCCGGCGCCGGGTTGCTTCGCTCGGCCCGCAAGGACGAACGGGGTTCGCGTCCGTGTCGCGCTTCCCTGGGACGCGAAGGATGCCCGGCCCTAGAACACCCCCAGCACGATCGCGCCGAGCAGGAACAGGGCCGCGCAGGCGGCCGCGACCTGGGTGCGGGCATACCAATCCGTCTTGAGCAATGCGTCCAAGGCAGCCTCCAACCGTCGCAGCTCAACGCGAGGCTAGCAGCCCGGGTTTCGTCCCGATAGGGGGCAGTCGTTGTGCGGCGCAGGACGCGTCAGCGGCCGAGGGCTCGTTCGAGCAGGTGTCCCGCCGCCAGCGCCAGGGCGTCCTGCCCGAAGGGAGCCGCGACCTGCACCCCGACCGGCAGCCCGCCGGCCTCGGTGACGGACGGCACGTTCACGCAGGGCGTCCCCAGGAGGCTCCAGAGCCGGGTGAAGCGGGGATCGCCCGTGGAGGCGAGCCCGCCCGGCGCGGCGCCGGAGGCCGGGTAGGCCAGCACGGCATCGAAGGAGGCGAAGAGGTCCTTCGCCTCCCGCCGCGCCCGGTTCGCGACCCGCCGGGCTTCGTCGTATTCGGCCGCCCCGATGGACGAGGCGGCGTCCAGCGCCGCCCGGACGTTCGGCGCGAGCAGGTCGCGGCCGTGGTCGTATTCCCAGGCGAGGGCGGCCCTGGCCGCGAAATTCTGGAGGGTGGGCTGCACGGCCCAGGCCTCGGCGAAGCTTGCCGGCGGGATCGCCTCCGAGACGGCGGCTCCGGCTCCGGACAGGAGGGCGGCGGCACGGTCGGCCGCCTCCTCCGCCTCCGGCCCGGGCCGGCCGGCGAAATCCTGCCGGACGATGCCGACCCGCAGGCCCTCCGGCCGGTCGAGCGGCATGGCCCGGCCGCTGACGACCGCGAGCGCCAGCGCCGCGTCCGCGACGGTCGCGGCGAAGAGGCCCGCCGTGTCCAGCGTCCAGGAATAGCAC
>CALMTJ010000130.1:0-1163 GCA_937872715.1 uncultured Methylobacteriaceae bacterium | reverse complement strand
AAGGCGGTCGTTGACGTCTTGCCGAGGACCGTGGCGCCGGCGCGCCTGAGAGCCGCCACGAGCGCCGCGTCCGCGCGGGGGCGCCAGCCCTCGTAGATCGGCGAGCCCATGCCGGTCGGCATGTCGGCCGTGTCGAAGATGTCCTTCACCCCGACCGCGATCCCGTTCAGCGGGCCGAAGCCGGAGGCCCTCGCGCCCCGGTCGAGATGAACGAAGGCCCGGATGGCCCCATCCCGGGCCGCCACGGCCTCGAGGCTCGCCGCGATCGCCCCGTCCGGCGTGAGGGCGCCGGACCGGATGCGGGCCAGGATGTCGGTGACGGAGAGCATCGCGGGGGATCCGGGCCGGAGATCGGCGCCGGCACTATCCCGGTTTCGGCCGGTCTCCGGAAGCCGCCCCGGTGCACCGATTCGGAACGGCGGCCACCGGGAAGGTTGACGCCGCCTTAACCGGACCGGCCGCATTTTCCCGGTCATGAGGCGTGGCTGCGTAGCGTTTTCGGCCCTCGCGCTCTTCGCCGTGTCGCTCGTCGGATGCGGGCGGTTCGGGTTCGAGCAGCGCGAAGCCTGGCGGATCCAGGCCGAGGAGGCGTGCCTCGCGTCCAAGCTCGTCACGCCGACGGCCTACATGTCGCGCGTGTCCGAGATCGACGGGCCGGGCGCCTGCGGCATCTCCTACCCGTTCAAGGTCGCGGCCTTCGCGGGCGGCACGGTCGGGCTCTCGAACCGCGTGACGCTCGGCTGCCCGATCATCCCGGAGATCGACGGCTGGCTGGGAGAGATCGTCCAGCCGGCGGCGGCGCTGTATCTCGGCCTCGCCGTGACCGACATCAAGGCCGGCACCTATTCCTGCCGCGGCCGCAACAACCAGGCGAGCGCAAAGACCTCCGAACACGCCTTCGGCAACGCCATCGACGTGATGTCCTTCAAGCTCTCCGACGGGAGCTGGCTGACGGTGGAGCGAGGCTGGAAGGGTGCTCCGGCCGAGCAGGACTTCCTCCGCGAGGTCTTCGTCGGCGCCTGCCGGTACTTCACCACCGTGCTGGCGCCCGGCTCCGACATCTACCATTACAACCACCTGCATCTCGACCTCGCCCGGCACGACCCGCGCGGCCGGCGCCGCATCTGCAAGCCGATCCTGAAATTCGAGCCCCGCATCGATCC
>CALMTJ010000129.1 GCA_937872715.1 uncultured Methylobacteriaceae bacterium | reverse complement strand
GTTCCTGGAGCCTGAGGAGATTGTAGACCATGCCGCGGGTGCGGCGGCGGGCTGCTGGGCGGGCGCCGCCCCGGCGGCCGCGAGGGTCGCGGCGATGAGGCAGGCACGCAGAAGAGGCGAGGCCATTCCGGGCTCTCCGGTTCGGGATGTCAGGTTCTGCCGATGTCCATGACGCCCCCGGGGCCGCCGATCAAGGCGGACGAGGCGACGCCCACGAACAAACCGTGCTCCACGACGCCGAGCGTGGCCTTCAGGGCGGTCGCGAGCAGGGCGGCGTCCGGGATGGCGCCGAGCGGCAGGTCGAGGATCAGGTTGCCGCCATCGGTCAGGGCCGGCCGCCCCTCCGGCCCGAGCCGCCACCTCATCCCGTACGGGAGGCCGAGGTCGCGGAGCAGCGCGGCGATGCGGCGGGCGGTCGTCTCCCGCCCGAACGGCACGATCTCGACCGGGAGGGGAAAGCGCCCGAGCCGCTCGACCTTCTTCGAGATGTCGGCGATCACCACCATCCTGCGGCTCGCCGCCGCGACGAGCTTCTCGCGAAGCAGCGCGCCCCCGCCGCCCTTGATCAGGTCGAGCGACCCGTCGAGCTCGTCGGCGCCGTCCATGGCGAGGTCGAGATCAGGCTCCTCGTCGAGCGTCGCGACGCGCAGGCCGAGCCCTTCCGCCTGGCGGCGCGTCGCCTCCGAGGTCGGCACGCCGACGATGTCCGGCCGCCGCCGCCCGAGCGCCGCCACGAAGAGGGCGGCGGTGGAGCCGGTGCCCAGCCCGACCTTCATGCCGTCCTGGACGAGCTCGCAGGCGCGCTCCGCCGCCGCGCGTTTCCCGTCGATCGCCGACATGCCGGACGGATCAGCCGCGCCCGGCCGGGAGGGCAGGGAGGAGACGGCGGCCTCTCCGGCCGGGCTGCGATCTCCCCTCCATCCTGCGACCCGGCTCCCGTTCCGCGAATCGTCCCGAGGTTAGCATGCCGCCGGTGCCTTGATCGGCGCGGCGGCCCCGGTTAGCTCGCCGCATGCCCCTTCCGCCGATCGCCGTGTTCGACCTCGACGGCACCCTCGCGGACACCGCGCCGGACCTCATCGGGACGCTGAACGTGGTTCTCGCCCGCGAGGGGCTCCCGCCGGTCCCGCTCGCGGCCGCGCGGGACATGATCGGCGCCGGCGCTCGGGCGCTGATCGAGAGGGGCTTCGAGGCGGCCGGCCGCGAGCTCACCCCGGCTCGCTCGGACGAGCTCTTCCGGTTCTTCCTCGCCCATTACGGCCGCCACCTCTGCGACGCCTCGACGCTCTTCCCGAACACGGTCGCGGCTCTCGACAGGCTGGAGGCGGACGGGGTGCGGCTCGCGGTCTGCACCAACAAGGTGGAAGTCCATGCCCGCCGTCTTCTGGAGGCGTTCGGGATCGCGAACCGCTTCGCGGCGATCTGCGGGCGCGACACCTTCCCGTATTCCAAGCCCGACCCGCGGCACCTCACGCTGACGATCGCGGAGGCGGGCGGAGATCCGGCGCGGGCCGTGATGGTCGGGGATTCGCGCACGGACGTCGCGACCGCCAGGGCGGCCGGCATCCCGGTCGTCGCGGTGACTTTCGGCTACACCGACATCCCCGTGTCGGAGCTCGGGCCGGACGTCGTGATCGGCGATTTCGCGGAGCTCGTGCCGGCGATGTCGTTGCTGCCGGGCTTCGCGACAGGTGGCAGCTAGGCGCAGGTGGTGGGCGCGACAGGGATTGAACCTGTGACCCTTCGCGTGTGAAGCGAATGC
>CALMTJ010000128.1 GCA_937872715.1 uncultured Methylobacteriaceae bacterium | reverse complement strand
GGGGAGTTCCGGGCGGTCATGTCAGCTCCAAGCGATTGCCCTGGACGGGCACGGCCGCCATCTCTCGCCGGAGACGACCGGCTCGGCTGATCCGGCCCGGCGACCTTTCGGCGCTGGCGCGGCGGGCCGCGTGCTGTATGGCTGGCCGCCGGTCAGCCAGGGAGCTTCAGGTTTGGGCACGATCAGCATCGGCTTCGAGGATTTCGCGAAGCCGGAGAACGGCGACCTCGTCGTCTTCGTGGGCGAGGACATGGCCGCCGGCGGGGCGGCGGCCGCCGCTTATCCGGAGCTCGGCGAGCTGATCGGGCGCGTGGCCGCGACGGAGAGGTTCAAGGGCAAGTCCGGCGGGGTCCTGGCGGTCCCGGCGCCGGCGGGTCTCGACGGCATCGACCGCCTCCTCGTCGTCGGGCTCGGATCGGAGTCCGACCGGACGAAAGGCGAGTGGATGAAGCTCGGGGGCATCCTGGCCGGCAAGCTCTCCGGCCGGACGGCCTTGGTGGCGGCCGACCTCCCCGGGGTGGACGATCCGGCGGAGGCCGCGGCCGAGATGGCGCTGGGCGCCCGCCTGCGAGCCTACACGTTCGACCGCTACAAGACGAAGAAGAAGCCGGAGGAGGCGGAGAGCGACGGCGACACGACGCTCGTCTTCGCCTGCCCGGACCCCGAGGCCGCGCGCCGCGCCGACGCGCCCCGCTCGGGTCTCGCGGCCGGCGTGAACCTCGCCCGCGACCTCGTCAACGAGCCGCCGAACGTGCTCTTCCCGGCCGAGTTCGCCCGCCGGGCCGAGGCGCTGCGCGAGCTCGGCGTCGCTGTCGAGATCCTGGAGGAGGCCGACCTGCTCCGGATCGGCATGCGGGCGCTGCTCGCCGTGGGGCAGGGATCCGGGCACGGGTCGCGGGTCGCGATCATGCGGTGGAACGGCGGGGCGGCGGAGGCGCAGCCGGTCGCCATCGTCGGCAAGGGCGTGTGCTTCGATTCCGGAGGCATCTCCATCAAGCCCTCCGGCGGCATGGAGGACATGAAGGGCGACATGGCGGGCGCCGCGACCGTGGTCGGGCTCATGCACGCGCTCGCTTCCCGCAAGGCGAAGGCGAACGTGATCGGCGCGATCGGGCTCACGGAGAACATGCCGGACGGCGCCGCGCAGCGCCCGGGCGACATCATCACCACCCTCTCCGGCCAGACGGTCGAGATGGTGAACTCGGACGCCGAGGGCCGCCTCGTGCTGGGCGACGTGCTCTGGCACGTGAAGGAGACCTACAGGCCGGCCTTCATGGTGGACCTCGCGACCCTCACGGGCGCGATCCTGGTGGCCTTGGGCCAGGAGCATGCGGGCCTCTTCGCGAACGACGACACGCTCGCCGAGAACCTGCTCGCCGCCGGACGGGCCACGGGCGAGACGGTGTGGCGCATGCCGCTCGGCAAGGCCTACGACAAGATGATCGATTCCAAGTTCGCCGACATGAAGAACACGGGCGGCCGTCATGGCGGCTCGGTCACCGCGGCGCAGTTCCTCAAGCGCTATGTCGGCGACGTGCCCTGGGCGCATCTCGACATCGCCGGCACCGGCATGAACGCGCCCGCCAGCGACATCAACACCTCCTGGGGGCCGGGCTGGGGCGTGCGGCTCCTCGACCGGCTCGTGCGCGACCATTACGAGGGCTGACCGGGACTTCGCACGTTCCCCTCGGCCTGCGGCTCGTCCTGGAGACCTTTACGCGATGAACCGAAGGCCGTCTTTGCGAGGAGGCGCAGCCGACGAAGCAACCCAGAGGCTTACGCGGTGTCGGTTGGCCTGCTTCGCTCCGCTCGCAGTGCCGGGACGGGCATCGCCTCGCGCAGAGGCTTCACCGGGAGGGTCGGGCTCTCAGAGGAGCGTCCCGCCGAGGATCAGCGCCGCGACCCCGAAATAGATGACGAGCCCGGTCACGTCGACCAGTGTCGCCACGAACGGCGCGGACGCGCTGGCCGGGTCGAAGCCGAGCCGCTGCAGCAGGAAGGGCAGCATGGAGCCGGCGAGCGAGCCGAAGGTAACGATGCCGACGAGCGAGGCCCCGACCGTCGCCGCCACCAGCACCCAATGCTCGCCGTAATCGTACAGGCCGAGCTGCTGCCAGAGGGCTATGCGGACGATCCCGATCGCGCCCAGGACCGAGCCGAGCGCGAGCCCCGTCGGGATCTCGCGGCCGGCGACCCGCCACCAATCCCGCAGCCGGAGCTCGTGAAGGGCGAGGGCGCGGATCAGGAGCGAGGTCGCCTGCGAGCCGGAATTGCCGCCCGAACTCATGATGAGGGGGATGAACAGCGTGAGGACGATCGCCTTCTCGAGTTCGCTCTGGAACCCCTGCATGGCGCTCGCGGTCAGCATCTCGGACAGGAACAGGGCCGAGAGCCACCCGGCCCGCTTCCGCATCATCTCCCAGAAGCCGATCCGCAGATATGGCTCGTCCAGCGCGCCGACGCCGCCGAATCTCTGCACGTCCTCCGTCGTCTCCTGGACGATCGTGTCGATCACGTCGTCCACCGTCACGATGCCCAGGATGTGATTGGCCGAATCGACGACCGGAACTGCGAGGAGGTCGTATTTGGAGATCAGCCTCGCGGCATCCATGCGGTCGGCCAGCGGCGAGACCACGATCGGCCGCCGGGCCGGCGCCGCCGTGAGAACCCGCGCATGCGGGTCGCTCGAGATCAGCCGCCGGAGCGGGACGGCGTGAACGAGCGTCTTCTTCACCGGGTCGGTGACGAAGATCGAGTACACGGTCTCCCGGGTGCTCTCGACCATGCGGATATGGTGCAGCACCTCGGCGACCGTCCATGTCGACGGCACGCTGACGAACTCGGTCGTCATGATCGAGCCCGCGCTCTGCTCCGGATAGGCGAGGAGCCGCTCGACGACGGATCTGGTTTCGGGGTCGAGGCTCCGCACCAGCTCGCTTCGCGGGCCGCCATCCATGTCGCGCAGGACATCCGTCACCCGGTCGGCCGACATCGCGGTCAGGAGGTCGATGACCCGCTCGCGCGGCATCGCCCGGACGATGTCGGACGTGCCGTCGAGCCCGGGCTGGTCCAGCACCTCGACCGCCCGCTCCAGCGGCAGGACCTCGAGAACGGAGGCGGCGAGCCCGGGCGGGATCCCGTTCAGAACCTCCACGATGTCGGCGGCCTGCTCGTCGGCGAGCCGGGCCGCGAGATCGGCCGCCTCGGCGCGGCCGTGGTCCAGAGGGTGGGAAGCGTCGTCGATCATGGCTCACCTCTGGCGTGACCGCCGGGGGAGCCGGGAAGCCGATCTGTCGATCAGGCGGCGGCGACCGCGGGCGGCAGAGACGGTCGAGTGGGACTGTCGCTCGGCATGGGGGTTGGTCGTCCGGATCGGACCGGGCGGGCACCAGGGCGCGGCCGGTCGAGCGCGGACGATTGCCCCCGAATTCCGGGCGGCGTCAAGCCGGAGCCGGGACTTTGCGCTTGACCGGCGGCGTTCCGTTCACCATCCGTCGGCGTCCCCGCAGCCCGACGCCGAAAGCGTCACCGGAGCCGATGGTCCACATGCCCGGCGACGCCCACAGCCGATCGACCGCGCGCCCGCGGCCCGCTCCGGAGGCCTAATCCTTCCGTGCCGCATATCGGGGACATCCTGGCTCACACGCCCGTCTGGGTGTGGGCGCTGCTCGCGTTCCTGGTGTTCCGCGGCGTCGCGGCGCTGAAGCCCGCCGAGACGACGCTTCCCGGCCTGGCGATCCTGCCGCTGGTCCTGCTGGTTTGGGGCGTCGTGACGCTCGTCGAGACGTATGGAACCGGCCTGTCGGCGTTCGGGCCCTGGCTCCTGGCCGCCGTCGCGGGAGCGGTCGCGGGTCACGGCTTCGTCCGGCGGATGGCCGTCGCCGTCGATCGGGGACGGGGCACGATCCGGCGCCCCGCCGACCCCACGGTGCTGCCGCTCGTCCTCGTCGTCTTCGCGGTCAAATACGTGGCCGGCGTGGCCGCCGCCGTCGCGCCGGGCTTGCTGGAACGGCCGGATCTTCGCCTCCTGGTGATCGCGATCTCGGGTCTGTCGACCGGGTTCTTCGTCGGCAAGTTCATCGGGTACGTGCGCCGGTTCCGTTCGGCTCCGCGACCGCTCGGCTGAACGGCCGGGTGCCGGACGAACCCCGTCCGCACGTGCAGGAAACGCTTGACCCCAGGCCGTGAAGGGCACATGGGGAACCCGTCTGGCGGCGTGCTTCGCCCTGCCGTCCGGACTCCACTGGAACCGATCCGTCCATGCCAAGCGACAGTCATAGTCGACTGACCGCGCCGTCGCGGCCCGCCCTGGACGCCTGATCCTTCCGATCGGCTCACCGGACCGGCCTCGGCGGCACGGTCGAAAGGTGGTGAGCCATGAACTACGACATCCGTTTCCTCGCCCAGCATCTTCTCCATGCTGGCGTCACGCCCCTGTCCGACCGCGACCGCCGCGTGATCCAGCGCGTCGCGCGCCGTACGCGCGACCTCAACCACCTGTTCGAGGACCGGCAGACGCTGGGTCACCGGCTCGCCGACCGCGTGGCGGCCATCGGCGGCTCCTGGGCGTTCATCGGGGGTTTCGGGGCGTTCCTGGCCGTGTGGGCCGGCGTCAACGTCCTCGTCCTGGCGGAGAGCGCGTTCGATCCCTACCCGTTCGTCTTCCTGAACCTCCTTCTCTCCATGCTGGCGGCGCTCCAGGCGCCCGTCATCATGATGAGCCAGAACCGGCAGGCGGCGAAGGACCGGCTCGCGGCGGCGCTCGATTACGAGGTGAACATCAAGTCGGAGACGGCCATCTCCGAACTCCACGACAAGGTGGACCGCCTCCAGGCGCAGGTGGAGCAGCTCGTCGCGCTCCAACACGCCGCCCTCTCGGCCGGCGAGCCGAAGCCTGCGGCCCGGGCGGAGCTGCGGGTCGCTTGAGGGGCGGGGCGCGGGTCCCGGCCGCGAAATCGGCCGGGAGCGCGGGCGCCACTGCGGCCGTGCTGTGGCTCATGATCCTCCTCGTATTCGTGCCGATCGGGGCCGCGCACGCCGTCGCACTCGTCCTCGAAGCGGCATCCGGAGAGCAGGCGGCCGGGGAGTGAAGGTGGCGGAGGTCTTCTTCTACCACCTCCAGCGCCAGCCGCTCGAGCAGGTGCTGCCGAGGCTCCTCATGCTCAGCCTCGGGCGCGGCTGGCGGGCGCTGGTGAAGGCGGACAGCCCCGAGCGCGTAAAGGCGCTGGACGACCACCTGTGGTCCTATTCCGACGAGAGCTTCCTGCCGCACGGGACGGACGGGGAGGGCGACGCGGACGAGCAGCCCGTCCTCCTCACGGGGCAGGACGGGAACGGCAACGGCGCCGCGCCCGGGCCGTGCTTCCTGGAGCCGCGCTCGCTGTTGTGGTGTGCCGTCGCCGCCGCGACCGCGTACCTCCTCCTGCTCGCCGCCCCGCCCGCGGACCTGTCCGCCTTCAGCCGCGTCTCCTGCCTGCTGGACGGAACGGACGAGGGCGCGGTCGCAGCCGGCCGGACCCTCTTCCGGACCTTGCGGGAGGCCGGCCACGACCTGTCCTACTGGCAGCAGGACGAGGACGGCCGCTGGGCCCGCAAGGCCTGAACCCCACCGTCCGGGGCGGCCCGCCTCCAATCCGCCACCTGTCGCCGGCATGGCGGGCCATGCTCGCCTTCCTGACCCGCCTCCGGCCGCTCGGCCTCGTCGCCTCCATCCTCCTCGCCTCGCCCGCCCTCGCCCAGCCGGCGGCGCGCGCCGCCGACCCTCCGGTCACCGGGCGCCGGCTTCCGGCGGACAGCGTCACCGAGCACGTGATCGAGCTGCCCGGCCGCAGCCTGAAGGTCACGGCGACGGCCGGCGCACTGCCGCTGGTCGACCCGCAGGGTGCGGCGCAGGCCGAGATCGGCTTCGTGTCCTACACGCTGGCCGGTCAGGAGCCCGGGACGCGCCCGGTGACCTTCGCGGTCAATGGCGGCCCCGGCGCCTCCTCGGCCTACCTCCATCTCCTCGTCGCCGGACCGTGGCGGCTGCCGCTCGACGGGCCTTCCATCACGCCGTCCGGCTCGCCGGCGCTCGTCCCGAACGCGGAGACGTGGCTCGACTTCACCGACCTCGTCTTCATCGACCCCGTCGATACGGGCTACAGCCGCGCGGCCGGCTCGCGCGACGAAATCCGCGACCGCTACTACAGCGTCGACGGCGACGTATCCTCCATCTCGGCCGCGATCTCGCGCTGGCTCCGGACCAACGACCGCCTCCTCTCGCCGAAATTCTATCTCGGGGAGAGCTATGGCGGCTTCCGCGGGCCGCTCGTCGCCCAACAGCTGCAGACGGAGCTCGGCATCGGGCTGTCCGGCCTCGTGCTGGTCTCGCCCGTGCTCGACTTCGCGGCGCTCGGCCAGCCGCGCCACGATCCGATGGCTTTCTTCGCGACCCTGCCGTCGCTCGCCGCCGCCCGCCTGGAGAAGGCCGGCCCGATCACCCGCGCCTCCCTCGCCGCCGTCGAAGGCTACGCGGCCGGCGACTACCTCCTCGACCTCACGCGGGGGGTGGGCGATTCCGGTGCGCTGGACCGGCTCGCCGGCCGGGTTGCGGAGCTGACCGGCCTCGACCCGGCCCTCGTGCGGCGGCGGGCGGGCCGCATCGATTCAGGAAGCTTTATCCGGGAGGCCGGCCGGGACGGCGGACGGGTTTCGTCCCTGTACGACACGGCCGTCACGACCTTCGATCCCGACCCGAACGCGCCCCGGAACGAAGCGGGCGACGCCGTGCTGACCGCCATGTCGGCGCCGCTATCCACGGCCGCGGTCGATCTCCTCTGGCGGCGGCTGAACTGGCGGGTGCCGAACGCCCGCTACGAGCTCCTGAACGGCTCCGTCGGCGGCGCCTGGCGCTACGGGCGGGGGCGGAGGCCGCCGCAGGCGCTGGACGAGCTTCGCAGCATCCTGGCGCTCGACGCCCGTCTTCGGGTGTTCGTGGCGCACGGTCTGACGGACCTCGTGACGCCCTATTTCGGCAACGAGCTCCTGCTCCGGCAGGTGCCTCCCTACGGCGCCGAGACCCGCCTCGCGCTGACCGCCTATCCGGGAGGGCACATGTTCTACACCCGGGACGGGTCCCGGTCCTCGTTCCGGGCGGACGTCGAGGCCATGTATCGTCGGGCGCTGGAGGGGCGGGCGACGCGCGACTAAGATGCGGCTCGTCTCCGCCCCGCCGGCCGCGTCAGCCGGCGCGGCGGCGCGAGCGGGCGGCGGGCGGCGGCGGCCCCGCGCAGCGATACGCGTATTCCGTGTGGAGAGCGTCGACCGGCTGCTCGGAGGTGACCGCGCATCCCGGCCGATTGCTTCTCTCGTCCAGGAAGATGGAGGCCGCCCGCCGCATCCGCTCCGGCCCGGTGAGCCGGGAGGCGGGGCCGCCGCACGCGTCCAGGATGACCTCGTTCAAAGGCGTGGTCACGACGAGGAGCGTGCCGCGCTCGGGCCGGTCGAACACCTCGTAGGTGTCCTGGCAGCCGAGATGCACGTGCGTCTCCTTCACGGTCCCGTAGGTGCCGACCGTGTAGGTGAAGGCGTCGACCGAGCAGGCGGCGAGCGGAAGGCCGCCGACCAGGAGGGCGCCGAGCGGGCGAAGGCGGGTGAGCATGGGGGCCGTTCCGACGAGCCGGCGCGCCGGCCGGCCGGAAAGGTTTAAGGCAAGCCGTCGCGGCTGTCGTGGTCCGGACCGGATGCGTCCGGCCCGCTCAGAGACCCGAGTAGGACCTCCACGGCCGCCAGCCGTTCCGGCCCGTCCGGCACTCCGCCGGCCGCGACGAGGCGGCGCCCCTTCCAGGCGAGCCGGCCGGACGAGGCCTCGACGGCCGCGGCGATCGCCGGGTCCTCCGGCCCGCGCGACTTGAAGGTGAAGGCGACGGCCTGCGGTCCGGCATCGACCCGCATGATGCCGGCCTCGCGGCACAGGCGCCGGAGGCGGTTCAACAGGAGGAGGTTCGAAACCGGCTCGGGCGGCGCCCCGAAGCGATCCTCCATCTCGTCGGCGAGGCCTGCCTCCGCGGCGGGGTCGGCGGTCCGCTCGAGGCGGGCGTAGAGGTTCAGCCGCAGCTCCGGCTCCGGGATGTAATCCGCCGGGAGGAAGCCGGACACGCCGACATTCAGCTCCGGCACCCATTCCTCCGGCGGCGTCCCGCCCCGCGCCTCGATCAGCGCGCGCTCGAGGAGGCGGCGATAGAGGCCGGCGCCGATCAGCCGGACATGGCCCGCCTGGGTCTCGCCCAGGAGGTCGCCCGCGCCGCGCTGGTCGAGATCCTCGGCCGAGATCGCGAAGCCGGAGCCCAGCCGGTCGAGGCGCTCCAGCGTGCCGAGCCGCTTCGCGACGGAGGGGGAGGGCTCCCCCTCCGTCAGGAGGTAAGC
>CALMTJ010000127.1 GCA_937872715.1 uncultured Methylobacteriaceae bacterium | reverse complement strand
CGGTCGGGGCGGTCGCGGCGGGTATAGGCGCCGTCGGCGCCGGGCTGTCCGGCGCGCGCGAGCTGCCGCCGGACGGCATGAGGCCTTTCAGCTGCGGGTACAGGAAGAAACCGCCGCCGCCGAGCCCGCCGAGAACCAGGACGATGCCGGCCGCGAGGGCCAGGCCTTTCCCGCCGCCTCCGCCGCGCTTGGAGCCGCTCGGCGTCCAGGCCGCGATATCCGCCATGCTGGCTGGCCGGTCCTTCGGGTTCGGCTGGAGCATGGAGGTGATGAGCGGCCGCAGCCGCGCATCCACGCCCGACAGGTCCGGGACCTTGCGGCGCTTCTCGATGACGTCGACATGGCTGTGGCCCATGTCGATGGCCTTGCCGAGCGCGCATTCGGCCAGCACCAGGCCGAGGCTGTAGATGTCCGACTGACCGGTGACATCGCCGCCGAACAGCCCGAGCTGCTCCGGCGACACGTAGCTGAACTTCCCGGCGAAGCCGGACCCGATCACCGTGCCTTCGCCCGTGTTCGAGCGCGCGATGCCGAAATCGATGATCTTCGCCCGGGCGAGGTTCTCGCCCGGCAGGATGATGTTGTCCGGCGACACGTCCCGGTGGACGATGCCGAATTCATGCGCGGCGTTGAGGCCTGAGGCGAGCCGTTTCTGCAGCACGCCCAACTGCTCGAAAGTGAGCGGCCCGTTCTGGAGGAAGTCGGAGAGCGACTTCCCCTCCACGTACTCCATCGCGAGGTAGGGCAGGCCCTTGTCGATGGAGAACACGAAATAGCGGACGATCGCCTCGTGGTAGAGGTTGCGGAGGGACGAGGCCTCCTTCTTGAACAGGGCGAGGGCGGCGTTGTTCTGCGCGAATTCCGGCCGGATGGTCTTGATCGCGACCTGGTCGCCCGTCTCGATCGCATGGCCGCGATACACCTCGCCCATGCCGCCGGTCGCGAGCAGGCTGTCGATCTCGTAGATCTCGTTCAGGCGGTAGCCCGGGGCGATGCGCGAGAAGGGGCCCGAGGATATGACGGTCTCGCCGCTCACGATGCGGCCCCGTTGAGGCCGCCGGCGGCCGCTTCGTCGTCTCCTGTCCTGTGCCTTACCACGACGTTGGTCGCCTCGCGGGCGAGCGAGGTCCGCGCGGCCTCGCCCGATCGGGACGAGACATAGCGCACGGCCACTACCGTGACGTTATCGCCGGCGCCCCGTTCGAGGGTGAGGTCGACGAGGGCATCGCACAGCTCCTGGCTTCGTGCCGCCGCGCTGGCGCCCAGGATCTCGGAATCCTCCACGTGGCCCGTCAGTCCGTCCGAGCAGATGACGAAGAGGTCGCCCGGTTCGAGGACGCCGTGCTCGAGTTCCAGCTCCGGCTCGTCCCGCACGCCGATCGCCCGCGTGATGACATTCCGGCGGGGCCAGGTCTTGGCCTCGGCTGGCGTCAGGAGCCCGCGCTCGACGAGGTCGCGGACCTCCGTGTGGTCGCGCGAGACCTGCTCGATCGTGCCCTTGCGGATGCGGTAGATGCGGCTGTCGCCGGACCACACGGCCGCGAAATGGTCCTCGTAGGTGAGCAGGATGGCGACGGTCGAGCCGACGATCTTGCCGCGCTGCGTCGAGATGTCCTTCAGGGTCACGTTGGCTCGCAGGATGCGGTCTTCCAGCCGCGCCAGGAGGTCGGCGGCGGACACGGCGACCCCGATCGATTCGAGGCACTGCACGATGGTGGAGCTCGCGAGCGCGCCCGCCTCGTGGCCGCCCATGCCGTCCGCCACCGCGAAGATGCCGCTCGTCGGCGCCACGAAGTAGCGGTCCTCGTTGACCTGCCGCACCTTGCCGGGATGGGTCGTGGCGCCGACGTCGAAGGTCGTCGCCGAAGCGGGACCCGCCGCGAGCGCGGTCGCGACCGTCGAATCGTCCTCCGTCCCGGGGAGCGTGCCGTCTGCCGCCATCGAACCTTCGCCCTAGAGGCCCCAGGATAGGGCCGTTGCGCCGGCGCTCAAGGGGCCGCCTCGAACCGGCCCGTCAGCATGCCGGTGAACAGGTAGGGGTCGGGCATGCGGCGGCCGGCCACGATGAAGGGCGGAAAGTCGTCCCCGACGCCCGTCCACCAGAAGGTCGAGCCCGAATCAGCCCGGCCATGATCCTCCGGGCGCAATCCGGCCAGGGCCTGCCCGACCGCCTCCGTGGTGGCCTGGGCCGCGAGCGAGCCGTCGCGGAGCCGCGTCGCGCCCTCCGGCAGGTCCTCCGACGTGCCGCCGCCCGTCTGCGGAAGGGGAAGCCGCTCGAGGGATGCGGTCAGGGTGTCGAACGAGCCGCCCTCGCTGAGGGCGGAGAGGAGAAGGTCCTCGGCCGCCTCGAACCAGGGCGTCTGGGCGTCCATCTCGGGCGGCGGGAGCGCCTCGCCGGGATCCGCCCGGGCGAAGACCGTCAGGGGGAAGTAGCGCCCGACCCCGTCCACGGAGGGCATCAGCGCGCCCAGCACCGCGCCCCCGCCGCAGACCTCCGCGCCGAGCCAGAACCTCCAGATCGGCGCCCTGAGGAAGGCCTCCTGCCAGCCTGCGGCGAGCTGCATGCGACTGGCCGAGATGCCGCCCTGGATCCAGGGTTCCCAGACGGACAGGAACTCGCGCGGCACCGTCACCGCGATGAAGTCGCGCTTCGCCGGCAGCTTGCCGTAGAGCCCGCATCGCACGGCCGCCCGACCTCAGATGCCGGTCGGGCACTTGAACTCCCGCAGGGCGGGAAGCACCAGCGGGTTCAAGATGGAGGTGACGTTGAACCGGTAGGAGAGCTCGCGCCCGCCGGCCACGAAGGTGGCGACCACCGCATCCCCCTGCCGGAGCACGGAGCCGGAATCGAGCATGCGGTAGAGCGACCAGGTCCCGGTCTTCTCCATCAGGAGAGAAGGTGCCTGGGCAGGGGCGCTGAAGAAGCCCCCGCCACCGCCGCCGCCTTCGAGCGTGATCGCCGTGCGGCCGAGCCCCCCGGGTCCGGGCCATTGCACGGTCACGGGCGAGTTGATGCCCTGCTGGGTCACGACCGGGGTGCCGTTGATGTCGAGCTTGGCGCGCGCGGCGTCGCCCGTCATGGTGAGCGGCGTCACCGCCATGGTGACGGCCGGCATGTTCCCTCCGCCGCCGAAGAACGCGTCCCGGATCTCGCTCGCGCGCTGGAACTCGCGGAGCGTCCCGGCCGAGAGCGCGCGGGCGATCTGGTCGTCCTGCCGCCAGGCCCATTGCGCCTTGCCGCGATCCGCCCGGGCCGCGAGGTTCGCCTGGAAGAACTTGTCCATGATCCCGTTCGGCGAGAAGAGCCGGGCGAAATCGGCGATCGGGACCTCGCGGTCGCTTCCCTTGGCGAAGGGGTAGCGGTTGGTCACGATCTGCTGGCAGTCGCGGATCACCTGGTCGGACAGCATCGCCGCGAGCTGGGACACGGCCGCGCCCGTGGCGCTGCCCTCGAACTCGTTCGCCACCTGCCGGATCATCGGCTCGAACGGCGCGGGGAAGCGGGAGGCGAGCGAGCGGAGGTTGCGGGTCTGGGTGACGAGGTTGATGTTCGCGGCCTGGGCCGTGGACGGGTTCGTCGCCTCCAGGGCCGCGTTCTTCAGCTCGTTCAGGTTCTGGATGAGCGCGTCGACCGTGCGCCGCCCCGCATCCCCCTCCAGCAGCTGGTGGAAGGTCCGGAACGACGCCTCGATATTGGCGCCGGGCGCCTCGTTGGTCGGGATCGCGAAGCGGTCGCCGCCGCCACCCGCAGGCGGAGTCACGCGGCCGGCGAGCGTGTTCTCCAGCGCCAGCCGTCCGAGCGCG
>CALMTJ010000126.1 GCA_937872715.1 uncultured Methylobacteriaceae bacterium | reverse complement strand
CCCCGAAGGCGAGCCCGGCGAACACCGCCGCCTGGTAGATGGCGAGCACGCGGCCGACGACCCAGCGGGGCGTCCGGACCTGCACGGTGATGTTGAATTGCGAGAGCGCGAACACCCAGGCGGCCCCGCACAGGACGAGGGCGGCGAGGGTTCCGGCGAGCCACGGGCTCAGCGTCGCGCCGAGGCCGGCGAGCCCGAAGGCGACGCTGGAGAGAACGACGACGCCCTCGCCCGAGAGACGCGCCCGCAACGGGGTTCCGGCGAAGGCGCCCGCGACGGCACCGACCCCGAACGCCGCGAGCAGCAGCCCGAAGGTCGCGGCACCGCCGGGGAGGAGGTCGCGCGCGATCAGCGGCATGAGCGCCCAGATGCCGGATGCCGTGAGCCCGAACAGGGCCGATCGGAGCAGGACGGCCTGCACCGCGTGGGAGAGCTGGGCGAAGCGCAGTCCCGCCCGCATTGCCCGCACCATCCCCTCCGGGGGAAGCCCCGGGGCCGGGCTCGCGCGGCGCCAGGAGAGGAGGATTCCGATGAGGCCGACATAGGAGACGGCGTTGACGAGGAAGGTCAGCTGCGCCCCGTAGGCCGCGACCAGCACGCCCCCGAGCGCCGGCCCGGCGGCCCGGGCGAGGTTGAAAGCGGCGGAGTTCAGCGACACGGCGGCCGGGAGATCGTCCGGCGGCACCTGCTCGCGGACGGAGGATTGCCAGGCCGGGCCGTAGAGCGCACCGCCGCAGCCGAGCAGGAAGGTGAGCGCGAGGAGCAGCCAGGGCGTCACCGCCCCGGCCAGCGCGACCGAGGCGAGCAGGACGGAAACCGCCAGCATGAAGGTCTGGGCGGTCAGCATCACGCCGCGCCGGTCCCACACGTCGGCGGCGGCGCCGGCCGGGAGGGAGAACAGCACGATGGGGAGCACGGTCGAGACCTGCACCAGCGTCACCATGTCGGCGGACGGCGCGAGCGCCGTCATCAGCCAGGCCGCGCCGACGCTCTGGATGAGGCCGCCGAAATAGGAGACGACGCTCGCGATCCACATGCCGGCGAAGATGGGCGAGCGGAACGGCGCCAGCGCGCCGGGCGCCTCCGGGAGGGCGGCCGGCCGCGTGTCCCCGTCGGGCATCGACGGTTCCGGCCCGCGACCGACGCTCGCCTGCCCCGTCATGGACGCGACCGCCCGGGGTCTTCCGTCCGGCCGATCACGGCCCAGAGCGGGTCGCCCGGCGGCCTCAGCAGCTCCCGCGCGGCGACCTCGCCGAAACCCGCCGAACGGAGATAGGCGGCGACGAGTTCGGCCTGCTCGCGTGGAGGCAGGTGCATCCAGACCGCGACCGCCTTGGTCGGGAAGCAGCGGTTCGAGAAGGTGACCGCGACGGGCGCACCCGGCCGGAGCACCCGCGCGACCTCGGCCAGGATTGCGACCGGCCGCGTGAGGTACTGGATCGACACGCAGATCGCGGCCCCCTCGAAGCCGGCGCTCTCGAGCGGCAGGTTCGGGTCGGCGTTGAGGTCCTGCACGAACCAGCGGGACAGGCGCGGGTTGGCGGCGAGCTCGTCGGCATTCATCCCGTGCCCGACCACCTCCCCGTAACGGGTCTCGTCCGGCAGGTGGCTGACCCAGCTCGACATCAGGTCGAGAAGCCGCGCGCCCGGCCGGAACAATTCGCGGTAGAGGTTCGTCACGGCCCCGATCGCACGCTCGTCGATATGGGTGACGAGGCGCGGCACGGCGTAGAACAGCGCGTCCGCGCTCTCGTCGGCCCGGGCATAGGCCGCGGCCGGCAGCCTGATGGATGGGAGGTCGGGCATGATGGGGCGTTCGATCCCGGTGCCGGGCGGCGAGGAGGGCCCGCCGTTATGCCCGGCTCGGCCCAGGCTGTCGCCCGTCTGAACCGATCCCGAATGTCGCGAACGGCGCGTGCGAGGCCGCCGCCGATCCCCGTCGGCTGTTCACAGGGCGTCCCGAAGAGGCCATAAGCGGCCGCCCGTCACCGTGGCTCCGGAACACCGATGACCCTCATCGATCGGCTCGGCCTGTCCGTTCCCCTGGTCCAGGCCCCGATGGCTGGGGTGTCGACGCCGGCGCTCGCGGCCGCGGTGTCGAACGGAGGTGCCCTCGGCTCGATCGCGGTCGGGGCGACGGACGCGGCCGGCGCCCGCGCGACCATCGCCGAGCTGCGAACGCGCACCAACCGCGCGTTCAACGTCAACGTGTGCGTCCACGGGGAGGCGCGAGCGGACCCGGGGAGGGAAGCCGCCTGGCTCGAATGGCTCAAGCCCCTGTTCGCGGAGTTCGGGGCCGAACCGCCGAAAGCCCTCCGGACGATCTACAAGAGCTTCGCCGACGATTCGGACATGCTGGCGATGCTGCTCGACGTCGCGCCGCCCGTGATCAGCTTCCATTTCGGCGTGCCGTCCGCCGAGGCGATCGCCGCGTTTCGGGCGCGGGGCGTTCTCACCCTGGCGACGGCGACGAGCCTGGACGAGGCGCGCGCGATCGAGGCCGCGGGCCTCGACGCGGTCGTGGCGCAAGGGATCGAGGCCGGCGGGCATCGCGGCGTGTTCGACCCCGCCGTGCCCGATGGCGGGCTCGGCACGATGGCGCTCACGCGCCTCCTCGTGCGCAACACCCGCCTCCCGGTCGTCGCGGCCGGCGGCATCATGGACGGCCAAGGCATCTCCGCCGCGCTGGACCTCGGCGCGGTCGCCGCGCAGCTCGGCACCGCCTTCATCGCCTGCCCCGAATCGTCGGCCGACGACGGCTACCGGGCCGCGCTGACCGGGCCGGGAGCCTACCACACGGTCCTGACGCGGCTGATCTCGGGCCGGCCGGCCCGGGCGCTCGCCAACCGCTTCACCGCGCTCGCCGGGACGGCCGCCACCCCTCTGCCGCCCGATTACCCCATCGCCTACGATGCGGGCAAAGCCCTCCACATGGCCGCCCGGGAGCGGGGCGAGCACGGTTTCGGCGCGCAATGGGCCGGCCAGGGTGCGCCGCTCGCGCGCGCCATGCCGGCGGCGGCGCTGGTGGAGACCCTGCGAGCCGAGCTTCAGGCCTGCCGCGGCACGTCCTGAAGTCACCGGGGCGCCGGTTTCCGTCATCTTCGGCTCGCGGGACACGGCGATGTAGAACGGTGGCAGGACTGAGCCGCGCTCCCGACCCGCGAGGCCGGAGCGATCGCCGAAGAGGGGCTGGGATCATGATGGCAGAGGCCGACGCGACCGGGGGCGAAACGCCGTCCCGGCTGATCGACGCGAGGATCCGCGACCTTGCCGATTGGCGGGGCGAGACCCTCTCCCGCGTCCGCGCCCTCATCACGGAGGCGGAGCCCGACATCGTCGAGGAATGGAAGTGGAGGGGCGTGCCCGTATGGTCCCGCGACGGCATGGTCTGCACGGGCGAGACGTACAAGAGCGTCGTCAAGCTGACCTTCGCCAAGGGCGCCTCGCTCGACGACCCGTCCGGTCTGTTCAATTCCAGCCTCGACGGCAATACGAGGCGCGCCATCGATATCCGCGAGAGCGACGACCTCGACGGCGAGGCCCTGAAGGCGCTCGTCCGTGCTGCCGTGGCCCTGAACAGGTCCAAGCCCCGCAAGGCCAGATCCGCGGCCCGGACGCGGAACGCGACTTAGAGGCTGTTTGGAAATCATACTCCTCCTCTTCCTGAGGTGCCGATCGGAGATCGGCCTCGAAGGACGCATAACGG
>CALMTJ010000125.1:444-6808 GCA_937872715.1 uncultured Methylobacteriaceae bacterium | reverse complement strand
GGGTGAAGTCGATGCGCTTGTCGAACTTGATGTCGCCCTTCTCGTTCTTGACGATGTTGTAGCCGTGCAGGCCGTCGCCGTTCTTGTCGAAATTGTACTCGCCCTCGGCGCCCTTGTGGCCCCGGATGGACAGCATCGCGTCCCGGACCTTGCCGGGATCGGTCGACCCCGCCTTGTTCATCGCCATGGAGAGGCAGGTCACCGCGTCGTAGGTCCAGGACGACTGGTTGTCCGGCGCGACCTTGCGGACGTCCCGGTAGGCCTTGCCGAAGGCCTTCGAGGCCTCGGAGGAATCCTCCGCGTAATCGGCGACCCCGTAGGTGTTGAACAGGGCCGGCCCGGCGAGCTTCAGGGCCGACACGTTGACGATGGAGGGCGAGCCGACCCACGGGACGGTGACGCCGAGCTGCCGGAGCTGGCGGGCGAAGATGCCGAGATCGGTCTCGAAGGTGAAGTAGGAGCCCAGGATGTCCGCGCCCGATTGCCGGACGGCCAGCACGACGGGGGTGAAATCCTGGCTCTGGTTGGCATAGCCCTGGTCCAGGACGAGCGTCGCGCCGTTGTCCGGCAGCGATTCGGTCAGCGCCTTGGCGCCGGCCGTGCCGAAGGCGTCCGTCGAGTGGACGATCGCCCATTTCTTCTTGCCGAGCTCCTGCGCGCCGTATTGGGCGATCACCTTGCCGGAATAGGAATCGTTCGGCCGGAAGCGGAAGAGCCAGGGATTTCCGAGCTTGGTGAGGTTCGGGTCCGTGCCGCCGAAGCCGACGGGCTTGGCGATCTTCATCATTTCCGGCGCCATGGCGTGCATCTGGGTCGACCGGATGGAGCCCAGGAACGCCACGATGTCCGGCTGGCTCGCGAGTTTGGAGAAGGCCAGGACGGCGCCGGGATTGGTGGTCTGGTCGTCCTCGATCACGAGCTCGAGCGGCTTGCCCAGGACGCCGCCGGCCTTGTTCACCGCCTCGAGCGCGATCCTGGCGCCCGTCTGGGCGAAGGAGCCCGATTCGGCCGCGGCGCCCGTCACCGGCACCACCATGCCGATCTTCACCGTCGCGCCCTGCGCGGACGCCGGCCGGATGAGCGAAGGGGCCGCGACGGAAGCCGCGAGCCCGGACGTGAAGCCCCGACGTGTGAGGATCATGGCGCTGTCTCCCTGGTCGCGCCGGCGGCTCTCCGTCCGCTCGGTCCGCGCGACCTCGCCGGTTTGTGCACCGGCCGTCTCCCGTGCCGCAACCTGTCTTTAGACGGAGACCGCCGGGGCCCTGGCCCGGAGGCGGCGAACAGGCTAGCGTGGCTGCCATCCCATGATCGCCTACACGCCCCCATTCCCGGAGCGGCCGCTTCAAGCCGCCTCCGCCCTTCAGCTGTTGCTGACCGCGCGCCGCAACCTCGTGGCGATCTGGCCGGATTCGGCCTTCGACCGGCCGTTCCTCACGCACAAGCTGCTGCGCCGGCGCCTGGTGGTGGTGAACAGCCCGGAACTCGTGCGCGAGGTCTTCGTCGAGAAGGCGGAGGTCTTCCAGCGCAAGTCGGCCCAGCAGCGCCACGCGCTGGAGCCGCTGATCGGCGACGGGCTGTTCATCAGCGACGGCGAGACCTGGAAGGGCCGCCGGCGGGCGGTCCAGACGGTCACCCACGTGTCGAAGCTGGCCGAGCTCGCCCCCGCCATGAGCGCGGGCGCGGGCCACCTCCTGGCGGATTGGAAGGGGAGGGCGGCCGGGACGGAGATCGACGCGCTGTCCGAGATGGCGGAGCTCACGGCCGGCATCATCTGCGCTTCCATCTTCGGGCAGCGCCTCGGCGCGAGGTCGGCCGCCGCCGTGGTCGGAGCCTTCAGCGCCTACCAGAACCTGATCGGGCAGATCGACGTCATGTCCCTCCTCGGCCTGCCCGAGTTCTTGCCCCGCTGGCAGGGCTGGCGGGTCGGGCGCGCGGCCCGCAAGATCCAGCGCGTCCTGGACGGCCTTATCACGGAGGCGCTCGACCGCGAGGCCGGGGAGGCGTCGCTCCTCCGCTCGCTCTCGGCCAGCGCCTCGGAGGATGGGACGGGCTTCGACCGCCAGGCGATCCGCAACGAGGCGGCCGTGCTGTTCATGGCCGGGCACGAGACGACCGCGAACACGCTGGCCTGGGCCTGGTTCCTCCTGTCGCAGGACGGCGAGACGGAGCGCCGCCTCCACGCCGAGGTCGACTCCGTCCTCGGCGACGGTCCGGCCACGTTCGAGGACGTGAAGCGCCTGCCGTTCACCCGGGCGGTAATCGAGGAGACGCTCCGGCTTTATCCGCCCGTGCCGTTGCAGGCCCGCGAGGCGGTGGCGGATTCAACGATCGGCGGCCGGACGGTGAAGCGCGGCGACCTCGTCGTGCTGAATGCCTGGACGCTCCACCGCCACCGGCGGCTCTGGGACGAGCCGGACGCCTTCCGGCCGGACCGGTTCATGCCGGGCGGCGGCGGGGCGCCGTCGCGCTACGCCTACGTGCCGTTCAGCATCGGGCCCCGCATCTGCACGGGCGCGGCCTTCGGGCTCACGGAAGCCGTGATCTGCCTCGCGACCCTGGCGCGGCACCACCGGCTGAAGCTGAGGCCCGGCTGGGTCGTGGAGCCGACCTGCCGGCTGAGCCTGCGGCCCGGCACCCGCCTGCCCATGCTGCTCGAGCACAGGCCGTGACCCCGGCCGCCCCGCCGAGCCGGAGGGACCGGCTCGACCGGGCGCTTCACCGGGTCATGAGCGCCCTGCCGATCGACCTCTGTTCGTTCTTCGGCGTCCTGCTTTCCGGTCCCATGGGGGCGAGGCGCTATCCGGCCCGGGACGGCCATGCACGCGCGCTGATCTCCCGCCTCAGGCCGGACCTGCCGGCCGCCGAGGTCGACGCCGCCGTTTCGCGGTTGTGGCGCTCGACCGGACGCACCTATGCCGAGTTCGCCGCCTGCCACCGCATCCTGGCCGACGGGCGCGTCGCCATCCATGGCCGGCCGCATCTCGACGCTGCCCTCGCCTCGGGGCGCCCGCTCGTCGCCACCTTCCTGCATACCGGGAACTGGGAGCTCTCCTTCCTGCAGCTCGCCTTCCTGGCGCCGGGCCGCGCGAGCCTGATCTTCGACCCGCCCGCCGCGCCGGAGCGCGCCGCCATCGCGCTCGCGGTGCGGCAGGAGGCTCCGTGGCGGCGTCTCCTGCCCAAATCCCCGACCGTCTGGCGGGGCGCCCTCGAGACCCTGCGGCAGCCGGGCGGCATCCTGGTGACGGCCGCCGACGAGGACGTCGCCGGCCGCATCGGCGCGCCGTCCTTCGGTCGTCCGCTCCGGCTCGGGAGCAATCTCGGCAAGGCCGCCCGGCTCGCCATGCGGACGGGCGCCGACATCCTGCCTTTCTATTGCGAGCGCCTGGGCGGCGCGCGTTTCGCCACCCACGTGCTGCCGCCGGTCGAGGCCGTCGGCGACCCGGCCCGGGACGAGGACGTCCTGTCCGTCATCCGCCGCCTGGACGACGCCTTCACCGGGCCGACCCTGCGGCTCCTCGATCAATGGTACATGGCGCTCACCTTCCGCGAGCCCCTGCCGGACGGGGCTCACGCAGCCGTGACGACGTGACCAGCCGCCCGGAGGCGGCCCTGGACTCACGGGAGGGGAGGCGGCGTCCCATCTGCGGTCGGTCCGCCGGGCGCGGAAGGCGGAGCAGACCATGCGGTTCCTGGTGGCCGAGAGCGAGACGCCCGCCCATCGGGCCGAGCGCCGACGGTCCACGGGGCAGAGCTCGGGCGAGACTTATGTCGAGACCCTGAAGGAGCTCGAGCCTGGCGCCGATTGCGTCCGGATCACGCCGTCCGACGAGGGCGCGCCGCCGCCGCGGGCCGGCGAGATCGCGTCCTTCGACGCCGTGTTCCTGACGGGTTCGCCGCTCCACCTCTACCGGGAAACGCCCGAGACCCGCCGGCAGGTCGAGTTCATGCGGGCCGTGTTCGCGTCCGGGACGCCGTCCTTCGGCTCCTGCGCCGGGCTCCAGGTCGCGACCGTCGCGGCCGGCGGGACGGTGAAGCCGAACGCGGACGGGCACGAGGCCGCCTTCGCCCGCCGGATCACCCCGACGGCGGCCGGGCGGAGCCACCCCATGCTGGCCGGGCGTCCGCCCTCCTTCGACGCGCCGGCCATCCACACGGACGAGGTCGAGCGCCTGCCCGGAGGCGCCCTGTGCCTCGCCCGGAACGAGGTGACGGCCGTGCAGGCGGCCGAGATCCGGCTCGGGCCGGGCACCTTCTGGGGCGTTCAGTACCACCCGGAACTGTCGCTCGCCGAGATCGCCGCGGCCCTGCGCCGGCAGGCGGCCGACCTCGTGCGGGAGGGCTTCGCGGCCGACTTCCGCACCTTGGAGGATCACGCTGCCCTGATCGAGGCGCTCGGCCGCGAGCCGGAGCGCCGCGACCTCGCCTGGCGCCTCGGGCTCGACGACGAGGTCACGCGGACGGAGCGCCGCCGGTCGGAACTCCGCAACTTCATCGCGGCCCTCGTCCGGCCGACCCGGTCGGCGCGGGGGCGGGGGTGAGCCGCGCCACGATGTCCTGCCGCTCGCGCCCACCTTGACCGGCGGTCTCGCGATCTCTTGTTTGTTGACGGTCCAATGTAGATATGTCAGCATTGCTGACGTAATTCGAAGACCGGCTCAAGCCGGCTCGCCCCGGGGCGGTGAGGAGGACGGGTCATGGGCGTCTCCGACGTGGATCTCGGCCCCGTGTCGCTCGACGACAAGTACGATCTCGGCAAGGAGCGGGTGTTCATCACCGGCACGCAGGCGATCGTCCGCCTGCTCCTCATGCAGCGCGAGCGCGACCGGCAGGCCGGGCTGAACACGGCCGGCCTCGTCTCGGGCTATCGCGGCTCGCCGATCGGCGGGCTCGACCTGAACCTGTACCGCACGAAGAAGCTTCTCGACGCCAGCAACATCGTCTTCCAGCCGGGACTGAACGAGGAGCTCGCCGCGACCGCGCTCTGGGGCTCGCAGCAGGCCGAGATGCGGGGCGAGGGCCGCTACGACGGCGTGTTCGGCATCTGGTACGGCAAAGGTCCGGGCGTCGACCGGTCAGGCGACGTGTTCCGGCACGCGAACCAGGCCGGCTCCTCGCGCCATGGCGGCGTCATCGCGCTCATGGGCGACGACCATACGGCGGAATCCTCGACCGTCGCCCACCAATCCGAGTTCCACTTCGTCGACGTGATGATCCCGATCCTGAACCCGGCCGGGGTGCAGGAGATCGTGGATTACGGCCTCTACGGCTTCGCCATGAGCCGCTTCTGCGGCTCCTGGGTGTCGATGAAATGCGTGAAGGACAACATCGAATCCACCGCCTCCATCGACGGCCGGCTCGACCGGGTGAAGATCGTCCTCCCGGAGGATTTCGCCATGCCGGCGGGCGGGCTCAACATCCGGCGCGGCGACGCCATCCTGGAGCAGGAGGCGCGGCTCCACGACTACAAGCGCGACGCCATGCTGGCCTTCGTGCGGGCCAACAACCTGAACCACATCGTCCTGTCCGGCGGGCGCGACCCGAAGATCGGCATCATCACGGTCGGCAAGAGCTATCTCGACGTGCGCGAGGCCATGGAGGAGCTCGGCCTCGACGAGGTCAAGGCGAGCGGCATGGGGCTGCGCCTCTACAAGGTCGCCTGCCCATGGCCGCTGTCGCGGTCGGAGCTGGTCGAGTTCGCCCGCGGGCTCGACCTCGTGATGGTCGTGGAGGAGAAGCGCTCCCTGATCGAGGTTCAGGTCCGCGAGGAGCTGTACGGCACCGCGAACCAGCCGGTCTGCATCGGGAAGAGGGACGAGGCCGGGAACTGGCTGTTCCCCGTCAAGGGCGCGCTGGACACGAACGACATCGCGATCGCCATCGGCGAGCGCCTGCTCCGCTACCATCGGAACGACGACCTTGCCGGACGGGTCGCGCGCCTGCGGGACGCCCAGGCGGTGCTGGCGATCACCGCCGACGTCTCCACCCGGACGCCGGGCTTCTGCTCGGGATGCCCGCACAATTCCTCCACGGTCGTGCCCGACGGGATGCGGGCCTATGCGGGGATCGGCTGCCATTACATGGCCCAGTGGATGGACCGCGGGACGGATGGCTTCACCCAGATGGGCGGGGAGGGCGCGAACTGGATCGGCGAGGCGCCGTTCTCGACGCGCGGCCACGTGTTTCAGAACCTCGGCGACGGCACCTACAACCATTCGGGCTCGCTGGCGCTCCGCTGGGCGGCCCACACGAAGACGAACGTCACCTACAAGATCCTGTTCAACGACGCGGTCGCGATGACCGGCGGCCAGCCGCACGAGGGCGCGCTCACCGTCGACATGATCGCCCGCCAGGTCCGGGCGGAGGG
>CALMTJ010000125.1:0-434 GCA_937872715.1 uncultured Methylobacteriaceae bacterium | reverse complement strand
GGGCGTCGAGACGATCCGGCTCGTGACGGACGAGCCGGCCAAGTACCCGGCGAATATCGGCTGGCCGGCCGGGCTCACGATCCACCACCGCGACGACCTCGACGCCGTGCAGCGCGAGCTCGCGGCGGTGCCCGGCACCTCCGTCCTCATCTACGACCAGACCTGCGCGTCCGAGAAGCGGCGTCGCAGGAAGCGCGGCGCGTTTCCGGACCCCGACAAGCGAGTCATCATCAACGACCTCGTCTGCGAGGGCTGCGGCGATTGCTCCGTCAAGTCGAACTGCGTCTCCGTCCAGCCGCTCGAGACCGAGTTCGGCCGCAAGCGCCGGATCGACCAGTCGAACTGCAACAAGGACTTCTCCTGCGTGAAGGGCTTCTGCCCGTCCTTCGTGACGGTGCACGGCGCGACGCCGAGGAAGCCCGGCTCCCTTGCCC
>CALMTJ010000124.1 GCA_937872715.1 uncultured Methylobacteriaceae bacterium | reverse complement strand
CTCGCGCTGCTCGGCATCCCGGTGCCCGTGCGCCCGGCCCTCGCCGCCCCGCTGCCGCCCCGCCGCAGGACGGCCACCAACGCGCCGTCGGCCGAGAAGCCTCTCGCCAGGACCGGTCCCACCGCCAAGCCGCAAGCGGCGCTCGACGTCCCGCGCAGGCACGTGGACGCGAGCGATGTGATGGCCGGCCCGCCCGGGACGGGGCAGGTCACGGGCGGGTTCGCCCGCAACTGAGCCGGCGCCGCCGGCGGGAAGCCCGGGAGGAGCCCGGCCCTGACCGGGAAGAAGCCGAGCGCCGGCCGCACATGCCTGCCGACGTCTCCGGATCTCGAAGCGAGCTGACCCGCCGATGACCTGGCTCGATCCCGTGGCCCTCGCCGGCCCGCATGCCCGGCTCGAACCCCTGTCGCACGCCCATCGGGACGGGCTCGCGGAGGCCGTGCGGGACGGCGAGCTCTGGCGGCTCTGGTACACGTCCATCCCGGCGCCCGACCGCATGGCGGCCGAGATCGACCGCCGGCTCGGGCTGCAGGAGGCCGGCACCATGCTGCCCTTCACGGTGTTCGATGCCGACGGCCGCATCGCCGGCATGACGACCTACATGAACGTCGATGCCGGCAACCGGCGGGTCGAGATCGGCTCCACCTGGTATGCGAAGCGCGCCCAGCGCACCCCGCTCAACACGCAGTGCAAGCTCCTGCTCCTCACCCATGCCTTCGAGGCGCTCGGCTGCATCGCGGTCGAGTTCCGGACGCATGTCTTCAACCATCAGTCGCGGCGCGGCATCGAGCGCCTGGGCGCGAAGCAGGACGGCATCCTGCGCAGCCACCAGATCGGGCCGGACGGCGCGCTCCGCGACACGGTGGTGTTCAGCATCGTGGCCGCCGAATGGCGGACGGTGAAGGCCCACCTCACCTTCCAGCTCTTCGAGAGGCCGCGTGAGCGCGACGGGGGCTGATCGCGGCTCCCTCCCGGCCGGGCTCGACGGCCTCCGCCGCGCCCGGCCGGAGGACGCCGCAGCCTTCGATGTGCTCCAGCGCGCCGCCTATGCCTGGAATCGCGAGATCCTGGGCGTCGAGCCGCTGCCCCTCCAGGTCGGGGCGGCCGACGTCATCGCCCGCTACGAGACGTGGCTGCTGGACGGGGACGGCCGCCTCGCGGGCGCCCTCGTGCTCGAACCGCGCCCGGACGACCTCCTGATCTGGAGCGTGTCGGTCGATCCCGCGCGCCAGGATGCCGGCATCGGCCGGCGGCTCCTCGCGGCGGCCGAGACCCGGGCCCGCCAGCTCGGGCTGTCGACGCTTCGCCTCTACACGGGCGAGAAGCTCGCGAAGAACATCGACTGGTACCGCCGCCGAGGGTACGAGGTGGAAAGGACGGAACAGCTTGCCGACAGGCGCGCCGTCCACATGGCGAAGGCCATCTGACGGGAGGATCCCATGGCCGGACGGCTCGAAGGCAAGGCCGCTGTCGTGACGGCGGCGGGCCAGGGGATCGGGCGGGCCATCGCGGAGAACTTCGTCCGGGAAGGCGCGCGGGTCTGGGCGACCGATGTCGACGAGGCGAAGCTCGCCGACATCGGGGCGGCGGAAAGCCGCCGGCTGGACGTCCTGTCCGACGAGGCCGTCGCGGCGCTCGCCGCCGAGGCCGGGCGGGTCGACATCCTGGTGAACGCCGCCGGCTACGTGCATCACGGCACCGTCTTGGAGACGACGAACCGCGACTGGGACTTCTCCTTTGACCTGAACGTGAAGTCGATGCACCGGACGATCGGGGCGTTCCTCCCCGGCATGCTGGAGGCGGGGTCCGGCTCCGTCATCAACATCTCGTCCGGCGCGTCCTCGATCCGGGCGGCCGCGAACCGCTACGTCTACGGCGCCACCAAGGCGGCCGTGATCGGCCTGACGAAGGCCGTGGCGCTCGACTTCATCCGGCGCGGGATCCGCTGCAACGCGATCTGCCCGGGCACCGTGCAATCGCCGTCCCTGGACGGCCGCATCGAGGCGCTCTCCGCCGCGAGCGGACAATCCCCGGACGCCGTGCGGCAGATGTTCGTGGACCGCCAGCCGATGGGCCGGCTCGGGACGGCCGCCGAGATCGCGGCGCTCGCGACCTATCTCGCGTCGGACGAGTCGCGCTTCACCACCGGACAGGCCATGCTGGTGGACGGGGGCTGGACGCTCTGAGCGTCGCAGCGGGGAGCAGCCGATGCACGTCATGGTTCTGGGCGCGGCCGGCATGGTGGGCCGCAAGCTGACGGACAGGCTCCTGGCCGACGGCCATCTCGGCGGCACGGCCATCTCGGCCATGACGCTGTTCGATGTCGTGACCCCGGCGGCGCGCGAGGGGGAGCGCATCGAGATCCGGACCCATGCCGGCGACCTCGCCGCGCCGGGGCAGGCCGAGCAGCTCGTGGCGATGCGGCCGGACGTGATCTTCCACCTCGCCGCGATCGTGTCCGGAGAGGCGGAAACGGATTTCGAGAAGGGCTACCGGGTCAACCTGGACGGAACGCGCGGCATCTTCGAGGCCGTCCGGCACAGCGAGGCGGCCTATTGCCCCCGCATCGTCTTCACCTCGTCCATCGCGGTGTTCGGGGCGCCCTTTCCGGGATCGGGGATCGCGGACGAGTTCCATCACACCCCTCTCACCAGCTACGGCACCCAGAAGGCGATCGGGGAGCTGCTGCTCGCCGATTACTCGCGGCGGGGCATCCTGGACGGGATCGGGATCCGGCTGCCGACGATCTGCGTCCGGCCGGGCCTCGCGAACAAGGCCGCGTCCGGCTTCTTCTCCAGCATTATCCGGGAGCCGCTGAACGGACGGGAGGCTGTGCTGCCGGTCACGGAAACGGTCCGGCACTGGCACGCCTCCCCGCGGGCCGCCGTCGCGTTCCTGCTCCACGCCGCCACGATGGACACCGCACCCCTCGGCAACCGCCGCAGCCTGACCATGCCGGGCCTCTCCGTCACGGTCGGCGAGCAGATCGCGGCTCTCCGCGAGGTGGCGGGGGAGCGCGTCGCGAACCTGATCCGGCGCGAGCCGGACCCTGCGATCGACGCCATCGTGTCCGGCTGGCCGGAGCGCTTCGACGCCGCGCGGGCGCAATCCCTCGGCTTCAAGGCGGAGGCGAACTTCGCCGAGATCATCCGGGTCTACATCGACGACGAGCTCGGCGGCCGCCTCCCGGGCTGAGCGGGACCCGTCCCGCCGCCATTCCCGTCAGGCGGCGGCCTTCGCCAGGGCGTCCACCACGTCGTCCACTACCTCGTTCACGAGCTTGCGGTCGTCGCCTTCGCCCATGACGCGGATCACGGGCTCCGTCCCGGACGGCCTGATGAGTAGGCGTCCGGCCCCGCCCAGCCTTTGCCGGGCCGATTCGATCGCGACCATCACGGACGGGGAGGTGAGCGGCTGGCCTCCGTCCGTCCGGACGTTCTTCAGCACCTGCGGCAGCGGCTCGAAGCAATGGCAGACCTCGCTCACCGGCCGGCCCTGGCGCTTCACCACGGACATGAGCTGCAGGGCCGCGATGAGTCCGTCGCCCGTCGTCATGTAGTCGGACAGGATGATGTGGCCGGATTGCTCGCCGCCGAGATTGTAGCCGTGCTCGCGCATGTGCTCGAGCACGTAGCGGTCGCCCACCGCCGTGCGGATGAGGTCCAGCCCTAGGCCGGACAGGAAGCGCTCGAGCCCGAGATTGGACATGACGGTCGCGACGATGCCGGGCTGCGACAGCCTGCCGTCCTCGCGCCATGAACGGGCGACGACCGCCATCAGCTGGTCGCCGTCCACGACCTGGCCCTTCTCGTCCACGATCAGGACGCGGTCGGCATCCCCGTCGAGCGCGATCCCCACATCGGCCCGGAGCTCCCTGACCTTGGCGACGAGCGCCGCCGGCGCGGTGGAGCCGACGTCCCGGTTGATGTTGAACCCGTCGGGCTCGACCCCAATGGCGATGACCTCGGCGCCGAGCTCCCACAGCGTCTCGGGCGCTACCTTGTAGGCGGCCCCGTTGGCGCAATCGACGACGACCCGCAGCCCCTCGAGATCGAGCGAGCGCGGCAGGGTGCGCTTCGCGAACTCGATGTAGCGGGCATGGACGCTCTCGATGCGCTTGGCGCGGCCGAGGGAGGCCGATTTCGCGAGCCGGCTCGACAGGTCGGAATCCAGCAGCGCCTCGATCGCCTTCTCCGTCTCGTCCGAGAGCTTGAACCCGTCCGGACCGAAGATCTTGATGCCGTTATCCTCGTAGGGATTGTGGGACGCCGAGATCATCACGCCCATGTCGCACCGCATGGAACGGGTCAGCATGGCGACGGCCGGCGTCGGCATGGGGCCGAGCAGCAGCACGTCCATGCCGACGGAGGTGAAGCCCGCGACGAGCGCGGTCTCGATCATGTAGCCGGACAGGCGCGTGTCCTTGCCGATGACGACGCGGTGACGGTAGTCCCCGCGCTGGAACATCAGCCCGGCCGCCTGCCCGACCTTCAGGGCGAGCTCGGGCGTGATCACGCCGTTGGCCCGTCCACGCACCCCGTCCGTGCCGAAATATCTACGCATCGTCGTGTTCCAGAGGGCCTGCCGCCTTGATGAGGTAGGGAATGACGAGAGGACGGAGGCTAGCACGCAGCCGTTTCGGGAGGATGAGCCGACGTGGTTGACGAGTTCGTGCCGCAGACCACCCCGGACGGGCGCGCCCCGTCAATCGGCCGTACGCTCCGGCGCGAGCCCGGCGAGATAGGTCTCCACGTCGCGCCGCCACAGGTCGCGGCTCGACAGCACGAAGTGGCCGGACCGCGGCGCCGAACGCGTGAATGCCAGAAATGTCCCCTGCCCTCCTGCCTGACTAAAGATGGCGAAATTGGCGCGGCTGTGGTCCAGGGGATAGTAGGCGTCGTCCTCGCCATAGAGCCATAGAATCGGCCGGCCGTAGCGGCCCGCCTCGCGGAAAAGGCGGCCATTGACCTCTCCGGCACTCGCGCAGCCCGTCCCGAGCCAGCCGCCCACGAAGTTGAGGACGCCCGCGACATCCTTGGGGTGGCGGCCGGCATAGGCCGCCGCCAGGATCCCGCCTCGCGACTGCCCGCCGAGGAGCACCGAGCCGGGAGCGACGTCCGGCCGACGCCGAAGGGCCGCGACCGCTGCCGCCATGTCGGCCAAGGCACGCTCGGCTCCCCGGAGCGCCCGGTCCACCTGGCAGGAATATCCCTCGGCGCGATCGGCCGAGAAGCCCTCGTCGTAGAGCCCGGTCGAGCCGCCGCGCCCGCGCCGCTGGGGGAAGGCGACGAGCCACCCGCGCCGGACGAGAAGGTCGGCCAGGCCGAAGCTCCACCAAGCGGCAGCGAAGGCCCGGGGGTCGCGCCCGCTGCCCGTCGAGCCGTGGTTGATCACCGCGAGCGGGTGGGGACCGGCGCCGGACGGCGCGAACAGGACGACCTCGAGACTCGATGGCGTGCCGTCCTCGTCGGGTCCGGCGACCGTCACCCGCTCCGGTTCGCCCCAGGGCAACGGCCGGCCGGCGATCACGTCGTCCGCCTCGACGCGCCTCATCCGGGCGAAGGTTTCCATCGGCCCGCTCGTGTAAACGGCCTCGAGCGACCCGTCGCTGCTCAAGCGATAGGAGGCCGGGTTCGCACCCGGTAGATCGAGCCGGTCCGCCGCGACGCGCCCCTCGCGCCGGACATGCATCGGGGTGATCCGAAGGGCGTCCTCCCGTCCGATCGCGTAGACGACACGTGCCGTGCCGCCCTCGACGTGCTCGACGACCAGGATGTGACGTAGCGACCCGCCCCAGCTCCCCGCCCAGG